>NZ_JBFTHS010000060.1:0-24193 GCF_056394365.1 Lysinibacillus sp. 10T31 | reverse complement strand
GATTCATATAAGGGCATGAAGTTAGCCGGTTTTATATACGGACTCACAAATGGTCCCAGAGGCTGGTCGGCTTTTCTTCACTTCTACTATAAAAAAATAGTAGCACAAACCATGGCCTTGGTTTGTACTACTAATGTTAGTATGTTTTAAATTCTTAGGGAGAGTTTTAATGGAGCGATTTTAAAATATAATAAAGAACCTACCGCTTATAGGAGGAAATTAGCATTCTTATAATAGGAAGAAAATTTATGTTTATGAACATAGAGCATATTTATTTTGCCGAGGAACGTAAAAAGCTATTATGAAATAAGAAAATCATTGTGAGCTAGCCAATTTTTTCTACTATGGCGGGACACTTGAACTATAGCTAATTTTGTTTTATAATATGAATTACTGAATGCCAGATTACATGGAAGCGTACTTTTAGCTCCCACCGTACTAGAAGAAATTCTAGCTCCTTTGCTTGAACGAGGCTACTTGCTTCGATTCATATTCAAGGGGACGTTACGGATTCGACAGGGATGGTTCAAGCTTTAGTCGCGCGTCGGAGGTCTCGGCTCCGTCATCAACGGAAGTTATATAATAACTGGCAAACAACAAAACTTAGCTTTCGCAGCGTAAGCTCGTAAGCGCTCTGCCTCTCTATCGCCCATGTAGAGAACGTGGGGCCCAACTTTAGTGGGATACGGTCGATGGTGCCACCTGAGTCACCGGCAAGAGATTTCCAGGTTAGCGTACAGGACGCCTGTTTGTCGGCATAATGTTACGTGAATCGTAAATAGGCAAACTACACGCGTAGAAGCTGAAGTATTGGAGTTTCTGGACGCGGGTTCGACTCCCGCCGTCTCCATTTTAAGAAATCAGATGATTTCAATGAGTGTCAAAACCCTTGTATATCAAGGGTTTTTTCTTTTGCCTTATGTCATATAGTTTCATTGAATATCAATCGAACGTAGTCAAAAACGTAGTCAAAGCGTAGTCAAAGCGTAGTCATCTAACTACGTCTCAAGATAGCTAGCAAACTTCAATATCGCTTCTTCTTTTGCTTCTTTCGTAAGATGGGTGTATGTGTCCATTGTTGTTTTTATATCACTATGACCTAAACGATCTTGAACTTCCTTTAAGGTTGCTCCCGCCTCAAATAACAGCGAGCAGTGAGTATGGCGGAAACCGTGTGTTGTTATTGTACCTAGCTTATACTTGTTCTGAACGTGTAAAAGCCATTTACGAGTCTTTGTAGGCTGTAGGTATTCATTGCTCTCATTACTAAATATTAGCTGTTTAGGTTGCATCGTATTAATGCCAAGCGCTAAATAATCCTGCTTCTGCCTTTTCTTCCACTCTTTTAATATTGCCATTGTTTTAGCGTCCATTTTAATAGTACGAGCAGCACCTGTTTTTGTAGACTTAACATATAACCGATTGTCTTGTCCTCGTGAAAGGGCTTTGTTAATACGTAGCTCATTTGTTGTGAGGTTTAAGTCACCCCATGTGAGAGCCAACGCTTCACCTTTACGCATTCCGCTGTAAGCAAGCAGATGGAATAGGGCATATGCTTTGTAGTTACTTTCTTGTTTTAGGCATGATAGGAACTGAATGAGCTGTTCACGAGTATAGAAGTTTTCTGCTTCATCTTCTTCCGTGACAATCGCCTTTTTAGAAGCGGTGGTGGGCATGTCTACGTGTGTGAAAGGATTGGTTTGTATATACTCACGCTTAATCGCAAAGTCCAATACCTTAGCAGCATATGCCTTTACCATCCTAAACTTCTTTAACTTTGCCGCCCATTCGTCAATATGCTTTTGACATACATCTACATTAATTTTTTCAATTTTATAAGTACCCATAGCAGGTAAAATGTGGTTTCTGAAGATACCTGTCGTTTTGACGAATGTGCTTTCCTCAACAGTCTTTTCGTACTGAGATATCCATAAGTCATACAACTCTTGGTATGTCTCCGCCCGCTCCTTACGGTAAGTGCCATTTGCTACATCAATTTTAATTTGTGCTAGTGCTAACTCCGCTTCCTTACGTGTTTTAAAGCCACGCTTCATCGTTCGCTTCTGCTTACCTGTTAGTGGATCAACACCTAAATAAGCAGGGAACTCGTATCGTAACTCACCATTTTTTAGCTTGTAGCTTTTGATTGGTGATACTTTTTTCTTTGTCATGATTTTCCCCCTTACACTTGTGAGGGCAAGGTATATAGAGGAATAATGCTAAGTAAGATAATACGTAGCATAAAGTCTATTCTACAGTATAAAAGCCATGACATGATAGTATCAGCGTCATAGCTTAATTATAAAATATTTTATTTCTGCTTTGTTTTTAGAAACTATGTTGATCGTAGAAGGAATCTATCGTTGATTTTGAAACCCGCTTTATACCATCGATTTCAGTCACTTTTAACCCCATTTCTCTAAATTTGAGGAACGTGTTATAACTGACCCCTGCATATGATGCTCCCTCTTTTAAGCTCAACCATTCCTTTGGTTGATAGCTATTAATAGCTCGCTGTATCTTAGTAGATACCATGTTTTCTAAAATATTTAATGTTTCTAAATCCACTAAAAATACCCCCACACATGTTTTGTAATTTAGATATCGAAACAAAGTGGGGAATAGTTGCGGTTGCATACTTTTGTGATTGTTTACCTGTCTTTTTCGTCTACCTAACGGTATCATAACTTAATAGTTTTGACACCTTTTGCGAACTGTAGTAAAATCAAGGTATTGAGCGGTGTCATAACTTATGTTCATAAATAAAGGTGAAAAGGGGTAGAATTATGACGGTTTACGGATATGCTAGAGTTTCTACACAATCGCAGGAATTAGAAAGTCAAATACAGGCATTGGAGAATGAAGGAGCTACGTTTATATTTCAAGAGAAGTTTACAGGTACTAAAACAGACCGCCCACAATTAAACAAGCTACTAGGGACGTTACAAGCTAATGACAAGCTAGTTGTCACTAAACTAGACCGATTAGCCCGAAACACTAAAGAAGGCATAGAGATAATCGAGAGCCTGTTTAATAAAGGGGTAAGAGTACACGTATTAAACGTGGGGCTACTAGAAGATACAACAATGGGAAGATTCTTCTTGCAGACCTTATTAGCGGTGGCTGAAATGGAAAGAAACTTGATCGTAGAACGTACTCAAGAGGGTAAAGCTATTGCAAAGCAAAACCCCGACTATAGAGAAGGGAGAAAGAAAGTCTATACATCTAAACAACTTGACCATGCTATGGGATTACTCGATACAAATTCATATAACCAAGTTGTAGCACTTACAGGTATCTCTAAGAGTACATTAATTCGAGAAGTTAAAAAACGTAGAATATCCCAAGTTAAAGAATAGGGGTTGGGATTATATAGAAGTTAAGATACATATTTGGTATTATACCTTAAGGTAGTATTTATACTAAATTAACCTTAGAGTGGGTGATAATGGACGTGGTTGTAAAAAATTTAAATCAGACTAATGGATTAAAAAAAGGTAGAAGTAATGTTGTTTGCAGAAAGTGCAAATCAGATCAAATCGTGGCAAATAAACGAGGGTATAGCATAGGATTAATGTTTAAAGTACTATTCTCTATGGTAGGTATAGGAATAGCTTTAGGATTTATCTTTTTCTTATTGGAAAGTGCTATTGGAGATTGGCTTACTTTTTATACTTTCCCTATAGTTGCACTTATACTTTTCCTTTCTTTACCAATCAGTTTGCTATGTGGGTTTAACGGAAGGAACTCACTTGTAAATGGTTGTATGAACTGTGGGAATAAGTGGATAGCGGGTAAAAAGTGATCTAACCACCTCGTATACTTTAAGTCATAGAAATAATCTAAGAGCCTATTTAATAAAGGTATACATAAAAAAAAAAAAGACAGTGAGGGAAATTTTATGCATTACATTGATAGTAAGGGTAAGTATTTTACGAAGAAGCTTTTAATTGAGGCAAATAATGCTGCTATTAGGGAAGATAGAAACCGTCAGCTAAACGAAGGATATTTAGATAGTTTACCAGATGATAAGGTTTATCCAATTTTGCGTTCTTTTGATGAACATAATAGGGGGGAAATTAGAGTACAAATTTCGTTCGATGAGAAAGGCACAAGGGGTTTTTTGGATTTAACAAAAAATAGATATAATCTCTTACCAACCGCGATTTTGAAAAAAGATGGAACAGTTGAACTTGAGTCAGAAGAATCAATTAATGCTAGAAGGTTATATCCCGAAGGTAGGGAATACACAGAAAAAGTAAGTAGAAAAATGATCAGAGAAAGTAATTTTAGAACTAAGATACTCTCTGCATATGATAACCAATGTGCCATGTGTGAGGAAGATGATATTTCAATTTTAGTGGCTGCTCATATAAATCCTGCACATTTATGTTCGGATGATACAGTGAATAATGGTATTTGCCTATGCAAAAATCATGACAAATTATATGAGGATGGGAGTATTTGTGTTAAACCTAATGGTGAGATATTTATTCAAGACGGAAAAACTAAATTAGAAAATGATAAAATTCGTTTGCCTAAGAATAAATGTGACCACCCATCTCCTGAATGTTTGAGCAAAAGGTTAGAATTGTCAATGAAACTAGGGGACTAAGAGCACCCCTGTGGGGCGAATACTTCGAATGCTCTATTTTCAGTCTGCCTGTATTGTTCGCTACGCTCACCGAGCTCGCAGGCTCGCTCGTTTATTATCTTTAATTTTTATTCTAATTTATTGGGTTTATGGTACTAATTCGAGGAAACATACCACCCCCTGTAAAGGGGATGGCGATATTAAGGACTAATCCTGAGGTATCTTCATGACATTCGACGTGCCTAGGTGCAGCTTTATCACGTATATTCTAAATAACTCTGTCATGCCACCAGCCAAAGGCTCTGCGACGGTATAAATCTAGGGGATACTATAAAACTATGCGGTTACCCCGTCACCGTTTAACGGTACAGCCACCGTTTGTTAGACGGGCTAGTTTTTAACGTGTTCTCCTAGTAAAAACCACGATTAAAGCAGGTATGAAATTTATTATGTATTACCGCTCCTAGGGATTGATAAGGAGCGGTCAATATATTAGGGTAGGTTGGCTAGGGAGCGCTTATCCATAAAGGATGTCATTAATTTCTTTTTCTGTTGCCCCCACACGCTCTTGTAGGAACCTCGCTAAAGACTCTTCGTCCACGCCGTAGTTATACTTGGTATTACGCGAATGATAGCTATTTTGGATCAAAGGGGCTTTGTTAATAAGTTCGCGTTGCAAGTACCCCAAAACCGCTCCTTCTGAAAAACTCACGTTAAAGTGGTTTAGTATTCTGCTAGTCTTCTCTACGCTTATCATTAGATATCACCTCTCAGTAGTAAATAACGCATGCTCTCTTTGGTAAAGTAGGTACGGTTCTCGATATGCACCTTCTCTACATAAGGTGAAACTGTAAGTTCGAAGAGTCTTTGTGTACTTACCCCTAATATTTCAGCAGCTTGTGAAAAGCCGTATAAGCCCTTAGTTTTCACTATCATCTTTAGCCCCTCCTTGTTGTAGCCAATCCATGACTACCTTTTTGTTAAAGCGAACCGACTTACCCACCTTGATTCGTCCAGGTATGGCTCCTTCTCGTGCTAGTTTATAGGTTGTTTGATCCGACAGATCGAGATACTTAGCCAATGAACGTATTGTGAAGAACTCTTTTTCCATTTGTAAAACCTCCTAATTTTATGTCTTGTTCTCTTGCTCATCTATTATAGGAACATCTGTACAACTAATATCATGTAAAAGGAAAAAACATAGTAAAAGAACAGAAAAAGATAATAAACAATAAATCCTCTTGTTTTTGTGCGTACATTAGTAGAATTTTATAGGCACGTGAAGGTAGCGAAGGTATAGGTATCATCTATAACAATGGAGGTATCTATCTATATTAGGATTAGAGATTTTAGGGGCATACATTTAAACAAGCTTTCTTGGGGAGCTTGTAAAGGTTCTTAACTGTAGGTGGGTAAAGGTGGGAACATTGGAGAGGTCGTGTTTCAAGTAAAAAAGAATCTATATGTGTAGGTGAGGAAGGGTCATATGTACATAAGGTCTTCTCTTACATCTATCTATATAGCTATTAGAGGTGAGATGTATTTTGTGAGGTGTTCCGCCCCACGTCCTCCCATTTTGGTCTTAGTGGTTCTGAACGTCCTTAGTGGGCTGTCAGAACGCTGTGAGACGTAGTGACACAATTGTTTAAGTATGGTTGCCTTGTTGGTTCTGTCTCGTAGCCTGTAAATAAGGTCATGTACTCGTATGATTGTACGTCTTGGAAAATATTTAAGAAAATTTCATATGGAGCTTATGACCGATACATAACCTAATACTTAGTTAAGTCAATCGCTAGGTACTGGGTGCCTCTAAGAGTAAAGAAGAGTAGTGAACTAAAATGAACAGTTCCTATTTATCGCACTAGCAAAAGTAGGTAGGGTAGTCTTTAGCTTAGTGTCTATGGGGTGTACTCTAAACACTTTGAATATTGATTAAATTGGTAACAAAAAATATAAAACCTTACCCTCACAAAATGTTTTTTATCAAACGTAGTCAAATACGTAGTCAAACATTCTCAATGTCTGTCATAAACCGTTGAAAACATTGGTATTATAGCCTTTTATGCAGCGGTTGGTTCGACTCCCGCCGTCTCCATAAAGTAGCTCATAGTATAGATGTTTCAAGGCTTATGAAAAGTGTGGTAACAATTCATTTTTCTTTAGCTTTAAATTCAATAATTTGAGCAGATTTGAAGTCGTTTTCCATGTCGAGAACGGCTTCTTTTCTGTTGTTGGATATAAGTGACTATAGGTGTGTTAATGTCTAAAATCATGTATTGGTATTTTTTTATACCTGCTGCAATTACATATTTCTCAAATCTTATATTTAATGTGGCTGTTATCTAAACATATAAATGTATGTAGTCTTCTTCACCGCAGCTTGCTTTCATGGACAAAGGTTGTCTACGCTTATGTATGCCACCACAATATGTACAACTCTTTAGCATCGTCTCACCTTCCATAATTATTTTCCATAGTTGGAATATAATTACCCTCACTGCACAGAATAGTTTTTAACTGAATAAAAAGGTGGTGATAAAATGAATCCGTCCTTTTACGAGTTAATAATTCTTTTGCTTTTAGTAAAAGCTATCTTCTTCTAATTAAATAATAAAGAAGATGACGACACTTGAAATGAGTGTTGTCACACGTTAAATAAAAAAATACATAATGGTTGTTTTTGTTTTATACATAATAAAAAGCCACACCTTGTTAGATGTGACTTAGATTAGCTATTTTTTTGAATACTCTTTATAACTTTTAAAAATATTTTCACAACGCTATATATAACTAAAAATGAATATGACAAAAGACATAGCCATACATAGAACAAAACTTGATAGAAACACTTTATTTTAATGATGTCTTTAGTTAATAGCATTACAACAGCTAGTATTGAAAGCGCTAATAATAACTTAATAGTACCACCTAGAAGTTGTAAAAGTTTTTGTTCGGTGTTAAGTTCCCTTAACTTTTGAAAAAAGCTATTGTTAGCAAAAGCAGGTAACATAGCAACGGAAGCAATTAAAAATGCCACACCAATTGAATTGAGTGTTATGGCTCCCAACAATACATTATCAAGATTGGAAATATCATCTGTTTTAACACCCATTAATTTGAATAAAACAACAACTGTTAAAGAAATTATAGGATAAAACACTTTTTCTATTCTTCCCACAGTCATCAACCCTATTCTTAGTTATTTTTAGATATGAACATTCGATCTAGAAGTTTCTTTTTCTCTAAATACGCTTCTTCAATTTTTTCCTTCACAGTAACGAATGTAAGCTTCTGCCCCTTTGTAAGCTTTACTGTTTTCAAGGACTCCATTTTACCATTTATTAAATCTAAAGTATCCGTATCATTCGTAACATTACCTCGTACTTTTAGGACAGAAACTTCTTCGTTAGCATATGGTAACAAGGCCTTTAACTTTCGTAAAGCAGCAGCTTTATTAATAAATTGATTTTTTTCAGGGGTAATTGTAATTTTCATTCTCCCTGCTTCTAGCTTATTCCCCAATTCTAAATCACCATCAATAGACCGACTGTCCGACGCCAGTTTATCCCAGCGTTGTGGTGCTGCGATACTATATTCAATTTCTCTTATGCCTGGTATTTTCTCTAATCTATCTATTATTCGGTCATCGACAACTACCTCTAAATCCAAATCGTCATCTTCAGTGTTTTGAAGCAGGAAATTAGTAAGCTGGTTATAACTTAATGCATTTGTACGGTGTGCAGAAATAATGTCATTAAATGGGTCAAACAGTACGATAGTGTCTTTAATCGGTCCTTCATCCGCCCCTTCCCCATACGTGTCTCTATCGCCATCAATTTTACCAACGTACGCTTCAGAATAAGTGTCAATCTTCTCTATATGCCCAATCCAGAAAAATCTTGAAGTAGATTCCTGAATTTTTTTTAGCTCTCTAAAACGTACTACGTACCCGCTAACTGTTTTATTCCTTAAAACTTCCTTTGGTTTTGTTTCAAGTTCTTTTTGAATTTCCTCTAAACATTTATTTAGTCTTGAACCATTTGTACTTTGGTGAAGTCTGTAGTAATCAAATCTTATGTTTTTTGTAGGCATGTTAATCCCCCTAGATTATCGACAATTTTATACAAAATTATACTCTATATTCCAAGGAAAATAAAGGAAATGCATCAATCGAACTTATGTTCCTATTTTAACACGATGTTATGTCTAAGTAAACAGAAAAAACACCGACTAAAAAATGAACTGCGCCCCAATTGTTAGATGTGTCTAACAATTGGGGTGCAGTTCATATCAAGGGTTTTTTATTTTGTCTATGTCATATAATTTCATTAAGTATCAAACAACGTAGTCAAAGCGTAGTCGCTCAACTACATTTCAATGTAGTTGGCGAACTTCTGTATAGCTTCTTCTTTCGTTTTCTTCGTAACGTGTGCA
Source organism: Lysinibacillus sp. 10T31 (assembly GCF_056394365.1). Lineage (NCBI taxonomy): Bacteria > Bacillati > Bacillota > Bacilli > Caryophanales > Bacillaceae > Lysinibacillus > Lysinibacillus sp. 10T31. The sequence goes on along the minus strand of NZ_JBFTHS010000060.1, from coordinate 15,165 downwards.
TAGATGTTCATTGTCGTTTGTACATCACTATGGCCTAAACGATTGTTGTAGCTGCACCAATACGCAATAAATTGCTCTCTTAAAGATTATTACAAAAAAACTACTCATTATCTTTCCAAGCAATTAAAGACTCAATAAACTTTAAAACGGCTCTTTGATCTTTCTTAGAACGACCTTCTAACAGATGTAGCATTTCCTCTAATTCGAAGCTAAGCACTTTTGGATGGCTTTCTTTATCGTCAAATAGCTCTTCTAATGTAATTTCTAAAGCCGTGCATACTTTTGTAAGGCTTTCAATTGTAGCGTTCTTTTCTCCACGTTCAAGTTGTCCAATATATGTGTTATGCAAGGAAGCACGATATGCTAGTTCTTCTTGGCTTAGTCCACGTTCTTTACGTAAATAGCGGATTTTTTCGCCAACTACTTTAACTATATCCGTCATGTAATCACCTCATCATTTAGGATTGATGAGAAATGATATTTTATCCATATACTATAGATATAATTTTTATTAAATTAAATATATACCATTGATATTTTATAAGAGAGCAGTTAGTATATAGTCAGCCAGAAAATGATATAGGGAGTGTGTTGATATGGATTTAAATTATAGTTTAATGATGGGTTTAGATTATAGTTTATTGATGGATTTAACAGATATAGAGTTGAAGCTAGAAGAGTTGGAAGCTGGATATAAGAAAAAGTATTTCCGTAAAGATACGAAAAGAGAATGGAGCTTTAAATGTCATTGCGACGAAAAAATAGAAAGCAATGTAGCAGATGAATACTTTATTGTATCAATTACCTGGAAAGATCCGAATGCTATTGGCCGTCGCTTCTGTTCAAAAGAATGCGCAGATATTTATTTCAATGAGCAACGTAATAAATTGTTAGTTGAACGTGAACGGATTATTGAGGAAAGAAGAAAGATGAGGGAGGTTTATAAAGAAGCGGAACGGAAGTTTATAGCTAGCTATAAAGGAGAAAAGTTAAATAAGGTTTTGGAAAGCATGTAGTATCTATAAATGGATGCTGCATGTTTTTTATAGGCAATTTTATAATTATAAGGGACCAATTAAGTGGGGTATAACATTTTCAGGGGGATTTGTTTTGATACATAGGTTAAATTACTATGTTGATTTTCTTGAGCATATCTAACTACTAGTTCTTTTGTTAAACAAAAAACAGAGTAAATTTGATCTTTACTAATTTGATCAAAATTGAGCTCTTTCAAGTTAAATCCAACCCCAGGATTGATTATCCATACCGATTTAGGTATGCAATATACGAGTAAAACGTTTCAAGAAAAATATGAAATGATTCCGTCGTTCAGTCGTATAGGATGCTCATATGATAACGCAGTATCGAGTCTTTTCATGTAACATTGAAGAAAGAAGAAGTATTTCGAACGCGCAAGACAGCTAGATTGGGGCTATTTGAAATAAATTGAAGGTTGATACGATCATAAACGAGTTCATAGTACCATCGATTTTCTAACACCAGATGTATGCGAAAGAATATGCCGAGCTTCGGTATAAATCTGTGGTACAAACAATCTTCCCCTTCACACTTTTTGCCGCAACCTCCATGAGTTTCTCGTTCTACATCCCGTGTAGTCTGTCAAAGGTTCTTTTCACTTTGACTGGCTACACGGGATGTGGAACACTCGATAAATGGAGGTTGCCTCAAAACAAAAACTTAACTTTTGTGTGTGTGGAATCTTCACTTAGAACCAATTATTTTGATGAACCATGTGATTGGTAAATGAGGCTTTTTGTTAATTTTATCAAAAGAAACTGTATTATATTCTCATTTTATATCTATTCATCTGAATTATTGATACAATATGTCAAAATGGTATGGAGTGACAGATATGGATTTCTTAAAAAGAATGGAAGATTTCGACCTGTATATGCATAGCCTTATTAAAGAACATTTTGAAAATCATGATAAGGAAATAGTTGAGCTTTATAGTTTATTGGAGTGCTTTAGTAACTTTAAAGCTATTTATTCTGATATAGAATCTAACATAATATTGGATGAAGTGCAGGCAGATTTATTTAGTTCTATATACTTATCTAATAAAGGAATGTATAGAAATGCATTTATTTCTCTAAGAAGTAGCTTAGAACTAGGTATAGGATATTTATATTTTATAGATAATAATTTAGATTACATAAAATGGACGCAAAACAAATTCGATTTAAGTTGGAGTCGATTAAATGATGAAAACTATGGTGTTTTAAGAGTAGAATATTTTAACCTCTTTTATAAAAATGAGAATTTAAAAGATTCGTATAAAAATTTAATTAATAAATGTAAAACTAATTATAGAATTTGTTCAGAATATACTCATGGTAAGTATGGTTTTATGAAAACAAATTTAACATCAGTATTTGAATATAGTAAATACGATTACTCGAATTTTATAGACGCTTTCAAAGAAATTGTATCTTGTTTAATTACCTTGCAAGCTATTCGTTTTAATAAAATACTAAATAATAGATTAAGTTCTGAGTGTCTCGAAGATGTCGAAGAGATATTAAAAGCAGAAGGTTTAAAGGAGATTTTTGTATATGAATAACGTTTTATATAGAACAGAAGATATAAAGGATAATGAAATTTTGGATTACTTTGTTGATTCTAAAATGGATAGAGATATAATAGAGAGCCTAAAATCGAAATCGCCAATATTATTAATGGGAAGTCGTGGGAATGGTAAAACTATGCTTCTAAAAGTAGCTGAACAAGAGTTAGATAAAGAATTTAATAGTAAACGTATTCTAAGTGTTATCGTAAGTTTTAAAAAAGCTGGATTTCTACATGAGGATGAAAGTGAGTTTTTTAATTATTGGATGATGTCTAAAATATTGATTGCCTTAAAAAAGAAATTAAGAAAAATTACCGGATTAGGAGAATACAACTTATTTGAAGAATACTATACATCTGAATATAATTCTGAAGATGCTGTAATTGGTAAACTTACTTCCTTTTCGGAACAACTCGAAAAAGCTTCTAAAAAAAGAACCTCTCTAGAAAAAGATAAGATAAAATCACTTGCTGAGGGAATTATTGATGATATAAAACCTGTTAGTGAAATTGAATATTTTCAAGATATTATTGAAGAATTATGTGAAACTACTGGTATAGATCGAATAATTATCTACTTTGATGAAGCTTGTCATAACTTTATTCCGTATCAACAAAGAGAGTTTTTCACTCTATTTAGGGATTTAAGAAGCCCCTATATTACATGTAAAGCAGCTGTTTATCCTGGTTTAACTTCATTTGGTACTTTTCAACCTTTTCATGATGCAGAACTAAAAACTATTAACAGAGATATTCTAAGTGAATCGTTTGTAAAAAACATGAGAGAAATATTAGAAAAACAGATGCCAGAAGAAAGTTTTAATAAACTTCTTAAAAGAGGCCATTTTTTAGATCACTTAATATATGCTTCAGCGGGTAACCCACGACTACTATTGAAAAGTGTGTTTTCTGCCACACAAGAATTTAAAGCAGAGTTAAAAACCAATACCGTCAATGAAACAATTAAAAATTTTTATCGAAATGATATTTGGTCTGAGCACACAAAAATAGCTGATTTATATAAGAATATAAAGCCATTAGTTAACTGGGGGAGAGATTTTATAGAAGATGTTGTAGTACCTGATACAATAAGTAAAAATTATGATTGGTTATTAAAAATAGAAGAAAACCGCCAAACATCATTTTTTTGTATCCATAGAGATGCCCCTGAATCAGTGAAAAAGGCGATGCGGTTATTAGAATATTCAGGGATTGTAACACTTCACACACATGGAACGAAAGTAAGAAAAGCAGTATACGATCGTTATCTATTAAATTTAGGTATAATGGTTTCTCAAGAATCGAAGCCATCCGAATTACTAGATAACATAATACCTAAACTATCCGTGAAATTGTATACAGATTATGGGATGAACTCTCCTAAATATCCTGATTTAAACTTGATAAATGGAATCCCGGATTATCAAGGGGGAGAAGAGATCATTAAGATAATTTTACAAAAGTCCGTAAATGAATTAGATTTAACTGACTATCAAAAAAGTCTATTGATTAGTGCTGGAATAAATACAATTGAACAGGTATTATCAGGTTCAGAAACAGATTTAATGAGGGTTTATAATGTTGGAGAAAAAAGATCAAGAAAAATATGGAATAGTGCTTATAATTCTGTAATAGAATATGTTTCGGGATAATACAAAAATTAGATAGGTTATATGCTAATGAAACTATATTATTTGTATAGGACTACAAAATGACCACTCCGTAATAGGTGATTTGAAATTTAGCTTGTTTATTGAAATCTTTTAAAACACTTTATTATAATTAAAATATTTTATAAGCAGCAGCCATCAATGTGGTTGCTTTTTATTATGACCAAAAGAAATTCAGAAATTTACATATAAAAACAAGGTGGTGACCCCTGATTGAAGCAATTGCCTCAATTTTTCTTATCATAAATATAAAAATTTGCCCCCCAACAACATTATTTTTGAAACAGGGCATTGAAATTAGCGAAAAATCTTTATAAACACTAGTATATCAACACTTTTATAAGATTGGTGATAGAAGACCCGCAGTCTCCATACATAGAAATTACTAGTTTCCAAAAGTGTCCAAATACTTTTGTATCATTGATTTGGGTACTTTTTGTTTTCATTCAGTCAGACCCAATGTTAATTTCGGATTCAGATATTCGATAGATACGTCCATTGTAGTTTTGACATATCTGAATGTACTAAAAGATCCCGGATTTCTTTGATACTAGCTTCAGCTTCTAAGAGAGGAATAGTTCTATATACTAATACGACCTCTGTATTTAGATTTTAGTTGTACACATAAAAAATTGACACGCTTAAAAGAACGAAAGTTCTCGTTATATCATATAGACTATTTACAACAGCTCAATTTAAATATAACATATGCATATGCTTATGTTTATGGAGGACTGGCAAAATGGATTGTTTAAAAATTGCAGTGCAAGAAACTACATACTTACAATCTGGTGAAGAATTTCTAGTAAAAGATTTGTTTAAAGGATATGAATGGAATCGTCTAGGAATTGGTGAACGCCGATCATTAGGGGCTTTATTTTTAAATGAAGTAAAGAATGGTCATTTAAAAGAAATAATCCAGATAACGAAAAAAAGTAGTGCTAATCAACAAATTTATACAAAAATTTAATTGATAGAGAAATAAATACGGAGTTGAAATAGAATTGATGACAAAGAAAAAACCGACCGTAATCGACATGTTTTGTGGATGTGGTGGATTATCTAGAGGATTTATGGATGCCGGTTATGAGGTTTTAATAGGTATTGACAATAATAAGGATGCACTGGTTAGTTTTAAAGCTAACCATGATGGTGCAATTGCAATGGATGGTAACTTATTTGAAGGCACAGCTATTTTAGAAATTGCGAGTTTAATCAACAATCGTCAAGTGGATCTGATAATTGGTGGACCACCCTGCCAAGGATTTTCATTGACTGGCAAGCGTGAGGAAGATGATGAACGAAATACGTTATTTAAATCAATGGTGAATGCTGTAGCATTCTTTCAGCCTAAAGCCTTCGTTTTAGAAAATGTACCTGGTCTAGCTACCTTATACAACGGAAAAGCTCGCGAAGCAATAATAAAAGAATTTACTGATTTAGGATATACAGTTAATGATCAAATTTTATATGCTCCTGATTATGGGGTGCCACAAATTAGAAAACGTCTTTTCTTTGTCGGGCTTTTAAACGGCAAGAAATTTGAATTTCCAGAACCTATTCTAACGCCTGAAAACTACGTAACATGTGAAGATGCAATAAGTGATTTACACGATTTCACTGATAATTTAGGATCTGAAGCTAGTTCTTACAAATCTGCTCCACAAAGTACGTATCAGAAGTTAATGAGGAAAAATGCCACTGATTTATTTAATCATGTCGGTACTAAACATACCGAGCTTGTAATAGATGTTATTTCTCAGGTCCCTGAAGGTGGGAATCACAAAGACTTACCACCAGGTGTAGGAGATAGCCGAAAATTTAATGAGGCCTGGACAAGATATCATCGAAACAAGCCATCAAAAACAATTGATACTGGTCACCGTAACCATTTCCATTATGAATTCAATCGAGTGCCATCTGTTAGAGAAAACGCGCGTTTACAATCATTCCCAGATGATTTTCGATTCTATGGGAACAAAACGCAACAATATAGACAAGTTGGGAATGCAGTTCCTCCATTATTAGGTTTTGCTTTAGGCAAACAAATAAAAAAATATATTATTGATGAGGATAAATAATATGGCAACTTATAATTTTATCGATGCTTTTGCAGGTTGCGGAGGTTTATCTGAAGGTTTTAAAGCAACAAATCAGTATAAAACATTGGCCGCCATTGAATGGGAACAGCCGCAAGTCCTAAATCTTATCAATCGCTTAAAAAATAGATGGGATTATAAAAATGCTGAAGAGATCGTTATGCGATTCGATATTCAACGTACTGACGAACTTTTAAGCGGATGGACTGATGATGAGGAATATGGATCACATCCTGGGTTAAATAACCTAATTGGTGACAAAAATGTAGATATCGTAATAGGCGGACCACCCTGTCAAGCCTACTCGCTAGCCGGCAGAATAAGAGATGCAAATGGGATGCGTGAGGATTATCGTAACTATCTATTTGAAAGTTATTTGAAAATCATTAGTGCATACCGCCCTAAAATATTCGTATTTGAAAATGTACCTGGGATGCTAAGTGCTGCACCGGGCGGGGTTCCCGTTACTAGTTTAATAAGAGAAGCCATACATGATCTAGGTTATACAATTGTTGATGACTTACGTAAATATGCACAAATCAACCTTGCAGAATATGGAGTTCCACAGTTACGTAAACGAGTAATCTTAATAGGCCTCCGAAATGATTTATATGATAACCCAGAAGAAACGTTATTAAACTTTTATTCAAATATTTTACCAAAGTATAAGGAAGCAACACTTACTGTTCGTGACGCAATATCTGACCTTCCTCGTCTTTATCCGGTAAATATAGTTGAAAAAAAGGCCGGGAAAAAGTTATCGCATTCTTATAGTGAAAATAATGCGATTAAAAATCACTTACCGCGCTTCCATAGTACAAGAGACATTGAAGTGTTTCGTATGTTGGCAGAAGATATTGAAACAGGTAGAAATGAATATACATCAACGGAAGCATTAAGAAATCTTTATACACAACTTACTGGTAGAAATTCAAATGTGCACAAATATCATGTATTACGTTGGGATAAACCGAGTAATACTATACCTGCACATTTATACAAAGATGGTTTACGTCATATTCATCCAGATTCTGAACAAGGTCGTTCAATTACTGTGCGTGAAGCAGCAAGATTACAAACATTCCCTGATGATTATGAATTTATCTCTAGTGTTGGAGACAACTACAAAATGATTGGGAACGCAGTACCGCCGAAATTTTCGGAAAAACTCGCATTGGCAATTTTGGAAATACTATAAGAAATGAGGGGGGATTTACAGAATCCGCCCTTTTTCTATGGTAAAATAAGCTTATATTCATATATAGAGGTGATAGTATGAAAAATAATGAATCGCTTTATTTTGATATTTGGCGTAAAAAGAACTTTAAAAAACTTGTAAAAGCCTATACGAAGGTTGCTGAAGTCTATCCTACTAAAGAAGCTATGAGAGAAAACTTTGGTGTTTTTTTGGATAAATATGTGGATTCACGAGGGAGATATACTGGAACACAAAAACAATGGAATAGCGTATATACATTAGGAAGAGAATTAGGAGTTTTCTACCGTGAGAATGACCAATCTGGCTATGATTTATCTCCATTAGCTCAAGCAACATTAACAAGTCAAATTACGCTAGAACAGTACTTATTAATTTATTTATTAAACCTCAATCAACTGATTAATGGTATACTAGTTCATCCGCTTAAAGAAATACTCAACTTTATTTCCGTTAATGGTACAATAACAAAGCAAAACCTAATACATATACCGGAATTTAACTTACTCACAAAACCTTCCGATAATCAAAACCAACTAGCAAATGTTTTTTTACACCGCTTAGTAGAATCGGAAATTCTTGTGAAAAGTAATAAAACGACATATCAACTAGGTACTAAATATACAATAGAAGAACTATATAACAGCATTAATGAATATTCTGATTCAGCAACTAAATTTGCAGATTTAGATCATTCTCAATACGTAGAGATGTTATCTCAGCAAGTTAATTTAGTTCCTCAGTATTTAAATTAGGAGGATTTCTCATGCAAATAGTTGATAATCTTGCTGTTTCGTTATTAGCAAAACCGTTTGCGGTTTTATACGGACCAAGTGGAACTGGGAAAACACGTGCAGCGATTGAGCTTGCACTAAAAATAAACAGCCAATACTTTGTACATAATTGGTTTGATATAACTGTTAATCGACACGGTGTAATCACGAGCGGACGTAGCGCGGAATTCCAGGAAATGGTGCAAAGAAACGAAAGTAGAAATAATCATTTTATTCTAAGAGATGGAAAAGAGACAGCATATACTACTTTAGAATTTTGTGAAAATGTTGATTTTAAAGACGCTAAACAACAACAAGAATTTTTAAAAGAAGAGTCTAACCAATTACAACTTGCGGCAAGTATTAATACAAATATTTCTTGCTACAAAGTTATTCCAGTTGGTTCAAATTGGACAGATAATAAACCGCTAGTTGGATACACCAATCCATTTGGACCTAATAATCAAACTGTCTACGAAATAACACCTTTTATAGAGTTATTACTATTAGCAAATCACCCTGAAAACTTAGATAAACCCTTTTTTGCAATATTAGATGAGATGAATTTATCTCACGTTGAATATTATTTAAGTGACATTCTTTCAATCATGGAGACTACACAATATTCAAATGCTACTATATTGTCTAATCATGATTTAAATTTGATCGCTGAAACATTAGCTAGAGCTACAACAGACTATAATATTTACTTATCAAATGGGATACAACATTTGTTAGCAAACGGTGAAGGATTACCTTTACCTCCTAATTTATTTATAGTTGGTACAATAAACTTGGATGAAACGACTCAAATGTTGTCAAATAAAGTACTGGACCGTGCTCATATGATTAAAATTGACACTTTCTTACCGTCCTATTCATTGAACAATCAATATTATTCATCAGCTCTTTCTGATAGTGAAATGTGCGATAATTTTCAAAAAATTATAGCGTATAAAAAGGATCAAAATTTAAATAATAATTTTGAAGAAATATATGATACATTAGTCACTTCACTTGGGATCGAATCTGAAAATAAAAAAAATATTTTATCTTTATTAGACGCTCTTTATACTGAATTAGAATCTATCGATCAACAATTTGGATATCGCATAACTCAAGAGATATTTATTTACTTAATTATTGGTCTAACATTTTATAACAATACAGAAGAATTGCAAGATATGCTCAATAATTCATTAATTCAAAAAGTATTTGTTAAACTACATGGTAATAGACGTATTTTGGATTCAGCCGTCGAAAATATAGAGGCCGTATTAAATGCAAATTTAATGAATAGTTCTCGAGCTAACTATTTCTCTAATGTACTACAGAGATTAGAAAACTTACGTTTTAGATTGCAACTACGCGGTCAAGCAACATTTATTAGTTAAGAAGGTGAGTAGTCTTTGAAAAAACTAGCAGCAATTTCGTTTGAGGTATCTAATAAAAGCCGACTAACAATCTCACAAGACTTAATTTCTCTAAAAACTGCTTGCACCGATGTAATAGATAATTTGTATTGGAACTCACAGCTAATTTTAAAAGGAACTTCGGTTCCAGTGGGTATAATCAAATATTCATCAGAAGAAGCTAATTTATCGCCGATTTTTTTAATGGAAGAACACAAATATTATGTACTTATTGAAGCCAATGTTGCGATAGGTACCGATTTATTTATAAATCCTTTTATGAATTCAATAATTACATGGTACAATTCGGATCTATTCGCTATCAATAGTCACTATAAATTTTTAATGATTGGCGAACTGAGAACAAAAGGACAGGTAGGAATATGGGATTTTTCAACTAAAGATATTCAAGACCTCTTAGTTCAAGTAGCTTCGACTAAATTAGACTTCGAAACGGAATACAGTATCTTAATAACGGAAATTAGTGAAAAAATACTTGAGCTAACAACAAGATTCGGCAATATTAATAAATTACCAAACTCTGAGAACTATGATTCAGTAAATAGTAATTTTCTAGAATCCATCCACCTTATGAATAGTATAAATGAATTTATAGAAAGCTTAGATCTAATATTACGTTTTCCGTATTTAAAAAGTATAGAAAAGCTAACTATGGTACCTATAGGGACTCAACGTGAAATTGATGAGAAACATCTTTTCTCTTCATCTCAGTCCTACGAATGGGTTAATGGCGGGCCACTTTCAGATCGATTTAGAGGTTTTTCTCCAATGAAAATCAATACCCTTCAAAGAGAAAATACTTTTGATAATTATCCAAATCAATTTGTTAAGTATGTAGTAGATTATTTACTAGACATTCTTTATGAAATAAAATCTTCATTAAATAAGATTTATAATAAATCGACACTTGATACTATCAGGATAAAAGAAGTTTCTACTTGGATTAAAGAGATTGAAATGAGACTTCAAAGAAGCTTTTTAAATACGATTAGTAATTTAAATTATTTTTCAAGCTCCTCTCAAGTACTCGAAAAAAGAGCAGGCTATCAAAATATAGCTAGGATATTTGATAAACTACAAACGGCACTTCATATCGATCTAGATAGCTCAATAAAGTTTACCGATAAATATTATTCGAAACCTGCCTCAGATTTATATGAAATTTGGTGTTTTTTGAAAATTGAAACACTACTTACAAAATATTTTGGTAAACCAACTGAACAGTCTATTATTAATACAACGAATACTCGAATTAAGGTAACATTAAAGCAGGGTATTAAAAGCTCTATTAAATACGTTTTATCTGATAAAGAGATTATTCTTTACTATAACTATGAGTTCTCAAACCCAAAATCGTATACAATACCTTACAAACCTGATATAACAATTGAAATACGATCGACTGATTATACAATTTATCATCATTTTGATGCTAAATATAAAATTTCAACTGATGGCAGTTCCTTTAAAGAAGAAGACATTTGGAAAATGCATGCATATAAGGATGGCATCCCTAATAGTGTGAGTTCTACAATTTTATATCCTGGCTCTCAATTAAATTATTTCCAGAAAGGGGATTTCAGTTCGATCAATGCTATTCCTTTAAAACCTGGAAATTCCGTTCACTATGAAGAATTAAAAAGATACCTAATGTCAATTATATATACTTAATTTAAGTGACTTGAAAATACTTCCTTAAATACATCTTTGAATAATCTATAGACTAGAATTAAAGCTAGAGTAGTTAGTGACCTACTCTAGCTTCTTTTGCAAAGAAATAAACGACCGAGATAATAATACTGTGGTGAATTAAACCCATAGAGGGAATTTGAGAGTTTCAATAAGGATAGAAACATTAAGAAAAACTAATACAAAAAGTTTTTTAAAAAATAGATAGACCGATGACTTACTCATCAATTGTGCATTGCAAGCAAGTGCTACGGCTTCAACAAAAAATAGTAATGGAATACTATTTTTGTTTATGGTTGTAGTTTGGAAAAATATCCTGTATTTGAAACTTCAATCTAATTAGTATGGACAAGTCCTATTCAAAATCAATTAATATAAAACGTATGTTTTTATGCTAAAATCGAATTAAATTACACTAAAATCAAAATAGTAAGTGTTACTTCTAGCATCAAATGTAACTTGAACACTCTCCCTACCATACCATTGAAGGTCACGTCTTGTAATTAGATGATTGTCTGGAACCGATATCCTATTTCTTAAATACATCCCCAAAATTGATTTATCATTGAATGTCGAAATCTGTTTAGGATAGGTTACACCATCGATTTGTTGTGTACCTTCTAGCAAACATGTCATTCTTACTCCATCGTCCCAGATAACATTAATTATATTTCCTTGTGGCGGGAAAAAATTTAAATTTTTTCTAAAAAAACTGCTAGTTAACGCAATATAAGCATCAGCTTCATTTACATGACCTGTAGAAAATCCCCAATTCAACCCTGCTTGCCTTTGTACTTCATTCTCACGTCTACTATACAATAAAATTTCCGGCATCATCGTCACCCCAAAAGATAGAATAGAAAAATAATTTTCTTTTTATATTACAATAATATACAAAATAAGAGTTTATTTCAAATTATAACGCTGTTTAATATTCAATATTTTGGGTGAAGCGGCGCAATTATTAAATATTTTGTATAAATGAATAAAACTACAAGAAAGAGATCTTCCAAAGCAGAAGGAAAGTTGACTAGGTTAATAATTTATATATTAATATAAATATTGATATACCCCCAAAAATGCAGCAATCTTCGAATGAAGCTCGCTGCATTTTCATTTGAATTATCAACTTTCTTCAAAAAAGTCTAAATCCATCCGCTTTATTGTAAAAGTTTGAACTTTCGACACACCTACATTGTTTAAAAACATTAACTCAGTAAGTTTCATTCCATCAATTAAAATGAATGATTAATGATTTATCAATACTTTCGGAGTATTCAATTGCTTCTTTTGTAAATCGAGATGTAGTGATGAAAATCCTTTTATTTGCTTTAAAGCCTACCAAGCTTCCTACAAATGCTTGGATATCGGGTCTTGAAACTGGATTTGACCAACGTTTTCCCTGTAAGTAGATTTTATCTAATCCTAGGACTTCTTCTTTGACAATGCCATCAATTCCACCATCACCGGATTTTCATACTACTTTCCCAGCATCTTAAATTGATCCTCCGTAACCCATTGCTACAATTAAGTTTACAATCAATTGCTCAAAGAATTGAGGAGAGCATTCCATAATTTTTTCTAATAATTCGATTTGCAATGACTGCTTTAAGATTAGATAGTTTTTATTCATAATTTCTAATGGGGTTCTGGAATCCTCAGAAATAACTGTTTTTATATCAGAATCTGTGGAAGTTTTTGTACGATTTTTAAATTCTAAAAATTGGGGGTAACGTTCTAATATTTTCTGGTTGATTACTTTAACAGACTAATCTTAAAGAATTTTTAAGCCTTCGGGTGTAATTTTAAATACAGCGGTTTTGGACTGCTAATTAGACCAGCATTTTTAAGGTATGTACGTGCCCAAACTATTCGATTAACGACAACTGTTTGATTTCCACTAGGGAGAAGTTCCTCTACTTGTTCTTCACATAAATTGAAATGTTGAGGTAGAAAATAATTACTGATTTATCGAAATAATGGTGGATTTTTAAGATAAAACCCTATCAGATATAAGATGATAATGTGAGCTGGATAGAAAATATAGAAGAAGTATTTTAATCCTTTTCCTTTCTTGTTGTTATACAGTAATATCAGCGGTACAGATGCTATCATCATCCATTGATAACTTGCAAAGGGGAATAAAAGGTTATTCCAAGTATTTATGAGATGTCCCCATTTATAAGATACATAGAAGCAACAGAAAGAAAAGATAAAGTATACAATGACAATATTTATTTTTCTATTTCGAGCTAGATAAAGAAATATACCCATCAAAATGAACAATGGTCCACCTTCTACTGCGAAAATATTCCCGAATATAGAACCCCAAAAATAACTATTAGTTGTGGCTGAGTTAAAATTCGGAATTCCAATAATATCAACTAAAAACACACAGAGAAGGAATGATACAATTTGCCATACTATAAAAAGGAAAATATATTTTTTCTGTTTTTTTTCAATTAGACTCAAGATAAGCACAATAAGAAATAGTGGTGCAAAGAAATTATTGATTAGGTCCTCAATATCAAAATTTCTAAAGATATAATTGATTAACATATCAATAAAGGACATTCCTAAACTAAAAATATATAATCGTGTCAGATATTTTTTTCGATTAGATGTATATTGAAAACCAATAGCAACTGTAAAAATAAAAATAGGAACAGCAATTCGTCCAATCCACCCAAACCATTCTGGTGTGTTTGGTATGAAAAAACCAACATGATCTATTACCATAGCAATTACTGCAATTATTTTTAATATAGTTGTATTCATAATAAGAATCTCCTTATGGTAAAAAGAGGTCATGAAATCATGGTAGCCTTTTTTATAAACAATCCTAAACGAATAAATTATTCGATATATCCATTAAAGAGCAGCGATAACAAATGCCCCTACAATCATCCATTGAGGAGTATCTTTTTTTCCGCCACTCGTCACAAAATACTCAATAGCCCTAATAAACTACTTTAAATTGTTTAATCAAAACTGGAATTTTTCTTAAATAAAGATACTAATGCTAAAAGTATAAATGATATAGCTAATGTTTTTGTAAATTCCTTATAATCATTAGGTATATATCGACTGGTGATAAACGCTATTACTGCCATTACTATATAAGTTAAAATGCTTTTTAATTTTGTATTTTTTATTGTAATTAAATACATTAATGATTCTGCAACTAAAATGATAAGTAAAGGAATAATTAAAAGAATAAATATACGTATTAATGCATATCCCAAAGTTTCCACCTTCTTTTAAACGATTAAAAAAGGATATCAAAGAATTTTACAAGTAAAATAAAAACGTAAATCTTTTAAAAAACTCAATAGGTGTGGTAGTGATGACGAATACTATAGAGATTTTTGCGTTCAGTTAAGGTGTATTATATTTTCTTTTTAAATTTAATAAAGACATCAAGCTAAACCCGACTATAGCAATACTTAAGCAAACAGTAGAAAATAGATTTTTACCTATTTTGAAGATTAGTAGGAAGAGACTATATATGAACATTAAGGGTACAGCGTATTTCATTCTAAATTTATTTATTAGATGATTTGTCAAATTAAGTGCAACAATTGCTCATTAAAAGCCTCGTTTGCAGTTTTCCAACCAAGACATTTTCTTGGTCGGTTGTTGATATAGTTTAATGATTCTGTTAGTTCTTCTGGTGATACTTCTTCGAAATTTGTT
>NZ_JBFTHS010000059.1:0-25843 GCF_056394365.1 Lysinibacillus sp. 10T31 | reverse complement strand
GATTCATATAAGGGCATGAAGTTAGCCGGTTTTATATACGGACTCACAAATGGTCCCAGAGGCTGGTCGGCTTTTCTTCACTTCTACTATAAAAAAATAGTAGCACAAACCATGGCCTTGGTTTGTACTACTAATGTTAGTATGTTTTTTATCCCGTATAATAGACTCACCTTTCAAGATTTAAGAGAAGGAATAAATATAAGTGGGAGATCAACTGCCCGTAAAAGTTCAATTGATTAGGGGCAACAAAATGTTTTCTGTAGCGAAAGCGAAGCGTCAGCAACAAATATATTCTGTAGAGAAAGCGAAGCGTCAGCAACAAATATATTCTGTAGCGAAAGCGAAGCGTCAGCAACAAATAATTTCTGTGCGAAAGCGAAGCGACAGCAACAAATGTTTTCTGTAGCGAAAGCGAAGCGTCAGCTACAAATGTTTTCTGTGCGAAATGCAAACGTAGTAGCAGGGAGTTAGTCACACAAACGTTTTCAAATAATGTGAGATGTTAGCTTGTGTTCCTCTAGTGAGGGACGAGGAACACCCATATATTGAAGTTTCACTTTAGACCAATATTACAGCAATGTAAAAAAGCATGGCCACGTATTTAAATTAGTTGAGTGTATATGTCTGTAAGTGATAAAATCAAACTTGTGAAATCTACATACTTTTTAAAGGCTTGTCATATAGTGAGGGAGAAGTAACACTATAGACAGTAAACAAGAATGGAACCCTTTGGTGTCTAGCTACGTCAAAGCCTTTAGAAAATTTAATTGAAAGTGAGCATACAGAAAAATGATAGAACTCATCAAGGAGTTAATTAGTTTTATTATGCATATTGACGTGCATTTAGAGGAAATCATAAGTAAATTTGGTAATTTGAGTTATCTCTTTTTATTTGCAATTGTTTTTGTTGAAACAGGTGTCGTGATTTTCCCATTCCTTCCAGGTGATTCTTTACTTTTTGCAAGTGGTGCATTAGCAGCAGCAATAGGCGCTTTTAATATGTGGATATTAATTCCTGTGTTTTTAGCGGCTGCAATTTTAGGGGATACAATGAACTATCATATTGGTCATAAAGTAGGGACATCCATTCCACCAAAGAGCTTCCTTGGTAGAGTCGTAAAAAAAGAACGTATGGAAGAGGCAGAAAAGTTCTTTAATAAACACGGTGGAAAAACGATTGTCATCGCGCGTTTCATGCCTTTCATCCGTACATTCATACCATTTGTTGCAGGGGCTAGTAAAATGAAGTATGGGTACTTCATTATGTATAATGTTGTAGGTGCAGTGTTATGGGTACTCAGCTGTACATTACTAGGTTATTTCTTTGGTAATATCCCTATCATTAAAAATAACTTCTCAACGGTTCTTATATTAATTATCTTGATTTCAGTTGTACCAGCTGTTATTGGTGCTATTAAATCAAGAACAAGTAGAAAATAAAAAAGGACAGTCTAAATGTGATAAAAAATCACTGAGGACTGTCTTTTTTATGCTCATCATCATCTAGGTTGATTTTTAACGAATGTTATCCCTATCTATCGGCGATTATCCGTTTTTTACTATTCTAAATACTGTACAAGACCTTGTGAATCTTCAAGAACCGTACTTCGTGGAATGTCGATAACTAAGATATTTGAATAGGAATAGTCTATTACGTCTGGTTCTAGTTCGAACTGGCGATTAAAATCTAAGATACCTAATGTTGCTTTGGTACGATAATAATTTACTTGTTCTTGTAAAGATCCAATAAATAACTGGTTTTGTGCCACGTATACGTTAGGTAACGGTACTTCGTTTGAAACATCAATCCCTTCTACAATGAAAGGAAATTGATAATAGGTAACAAGAGCTTTCCCAGATTCAATACTATCATTATAACGTTGTCGAATCTTCAAGCTTAAATTGTCATCATTTATAACAACAGGTAATGTATCTCCTTCAAAGTTAATTTCCCATGTTTTCTTTTTGTAATCCTCGGTTAAATAGGAAGAATTGTATTCTTGATCATACTTTTGGATTTGATCAAACTTTTTCTCAATTTGTTTAATTTCAGAAGGAGAAAGTACTGGTATTTTTGATTCTGAAAAAAAACTAATATAAATGAAGGCAGTAAGTCCAAGTACAATATAGCTAGTAATGCCAATTATAATACGCTTAGGCGTCCAAATATTTTTAGCTTTATTCCCTAATTTACTTAGTAGTAGGAAAATAGCAATTACAAGTAGTATTGTAGTAAAAAAGAATAGTGTAGTCGTAATCATTTGCGAGTCACCTCCGATTTGTTTGCAATCCAAATAGTGAGGCTAAAGCATAGTAAAGTAACAAGCAAATAAAGAACACTAATCATAAGATTAGATAACATTAGTAGCGGACTAAGGTTAATAGACCCTAGTAACATATAAATTAAGCTAAACAGCATAAAAGTAGATACAAATATTTTTATAACTACTGGCCCCTTGAAGCTGCTGCCTAATAGTAAGCCGATTGCGCTAAATAAACAGAGGCTACTGAAACATAATAGTAAGGTTGATGGTGAAATAAATAGATTTTCTACTATAAAAGGTTTCTTTTCCATTAAAGAAATCCCGAATACTTGTAAATAATAAGTCGAAATCATAATGATGACCGCAATAAAACTGTAAATAATCATGACAAATACATTGGCCATTGCGCTAGATGTTCGACTAGAAATAACAGATAAGTCATCAGTACGATACGCTTTTGTTGTAAAGAGAAGTGCTACAATAAATGCCCAAATTGCTGTAATAATAAGAAACGTATCGAGTGTGTAAATAGAGAACCGAATATTTAAATTTCCTCGCCCATGACCAGTAGACGCATTCCCAGAGCTAGATGTTAAAATCCCAAAAATGATTTGTACAATAACTAAGGAACTAAGTGCAGAAATATATAATTTTGCTTTCCATTTCACTTGTTTTAGTACAATTGTTTTAAGTGAAATTTTAGTCAAAGATTGCATCAATATCACTTCCTTTTTTACTTGTTAAATACTTGCAGACTTCACTTGCGGTAAGGGACGATAGCGAGATGCCTTTTGTTCGAAGTATTTCTTCTGAGACAAATAGTTTACTAGCATCCACTATTACAGTGGTCATTCCTGCCACATTTTTTTGAGCGTATACTTCCGTCTCAGAGAGCAGATCTGCAAGTGCATCACTTGGTCCGCTAAGTGATATGAGTTGTTCCTTAAATTCATCCAATGGTGCGTGGGCAATGACAGAGCCTTCATCTATCAATAATATTTCTTCTAAAATAGATTCCATCTCTTGTAAATGGTGACTAGTAATTAAAAATGTTCGTGGGAAGGCTAGGTATTCCTTTAAAATGGCCCTGTAAAAATCTGTACGAATCACTTCGTCCATACCATTCATCGGTTCATCTAAAATCGTTAGTGCACAGCGGCTTACTAATCCGTAAACTAGGTTAAAGGTTGCCAATTGCCCTTTAGATAGTTGCTGATGCTTTGCTGTGAGATCTATACCTGCATAATCGAGCATGCGATAAGCTAACTCATTTTGCCAATTAGGATAAAAATCAGCCCCCATCTTTAAAATATCTTCGAGCGACAAGTAATCAGAGAAGCTTAATCGATCATCGATAAAAATCATATTGGCAGCAGTTTGAATATTATTAAAGGGATTTTCATTAAACACTTTGCATGCCCCACTTGTTGGCTTTATATAGCCTGCAAAAATATTAAGTAATGTCGACTTACCAGCACCGTTGCGACCAATAATACCGATAATTTTCTCTGCACCAATAGCGCAGGTTACTTGCTGTAGTGCATGACGACGTCCAAAGCTTTTAGATAACTCCTCACATTGAATAATATTCATTCCAATCCCTCCTGTGTTTTTCGAATAAGTACTAGCAACTCTTCATCAGATACAAGTAAACGTTTTGCCTCTAACACAATCTCTTGTGCCATTTTCGTTAATATTTCGTTTCGGCGTTTCATTAAAATTCGCTCTTTTGCATCCGTAGCGACAAACATACCTAACCCCCGTTTTTTATATAAAAGTTGCTCTTCAAGTAAAATTGTCAGGCCTTTACCAGCTGTAGCAGGATTTATATTGAATAATTCAGCTAGCTGGTATTGTGAATAGACCTTCGCGTCTGTCTGCAATCGGTCGGCAATGATTTCATGCTGTAGCCATTCAGCAATTTGAATATAAATCGGTGTTGTACCATCTAGATGAACGTGCATCGAAAAACCCCCTTTCATTCCTACGTAACATAGTGCATTAGTGTTGTAATGTACTGTATATTGAAAATTGGTAAATGTCAATACGAAATGAAATTTTTTACAAATATTTAGGGCGTATTAAGTGAAATTGAAAAGGTCTCTCTGGAAAAGGAATAAATGATGTATGGGGGAATTTAGAGTTTTAGGTAATGATTTTAAAGGGCTCATCACCGAAAGTTGGGATTAAAGAGCATAAGTCGATTAGAATGAGGCGGAGTGACTCCTAGGGGATAACGTCACAAAAGCGATGACCCATTTTCTTATATAGAATGTTAATTAATGTTAGACGACTTTTTAGACAGTTACTTGAATGGTAAGCAGAGAATAATGAAAGGTGCTATAATATTACTTACTAGAATATGGAGAAATGGGAGGCGACGAAATGGAAGTATTTATCGGCAGACAGCCTATTTTTAACCTTCATGAACAAATCGTTGCATATGAATTATTATATCGTAGCAAAAATGTGAATGCTTTTCCGATGGTAGATTCAGATGCTGCAACAATCGATGTACTAGTAAACTCATTTCTTTCAATTGGCATTGAAGAGGTAACAAAAGGCAAACCTGGTTTTGTTAATTTTACAGAAAACTTACTTATGAGTTCCTTAAATGAGTTTTTAAATCCATCGCAAGTTGTTATTGAGATTTTAGAGGATGTCCCTATTACAACTCAGCTAGTCGAGAGAGTCAGTGAGCTGAAATCCTATGGGTTTAAAATTGCATTAGATGATTTTATTTTGGATGATAAGGTACAAGTTTATGATGAGTTATTTCCTTATATCGATTTTATAAAAGTTGACTTTTTATTGTCACCATTACTGGAGCGAATGGAAATTGAAAATAAAGTGAAAGAAAATTTCCCTCACATAAAACTGCTAGCTGAGAAGGTTGAGACACGTAATCAATTTGAAGTGGCAAAGCATTCTGGCTATGAATTATTCCAAGGCTATTTTTTTGAACAACCACAAATCATTACAGCTACCGATATACCTGCTAATACTATGCAATATTTATATATTATTACGTTATTAAAAGAAGAGGAACCTAATATACAGTTAATAGCTGATAATATTGAGCGTGATATTTCATTAACGTATAAATTATTGCAAATGGTTAATAACTCAGAATCGCGCTCTAAATCCAAGGTTCGTTCGATAAAACAAGCGATTATATTACTCGGCGTATCAAATTTGCGAAAGTGGATTTATTTATTGGCGATGCGAGAAATTGATAGAAATACTGAGAATGATCTTTTTATAGAAGTCATGCGTACATCTTTATTTAGAGCAAAAGTATGTGAGAAATTAGCCAAGCTTTCCTATAAGAAAAACTTCTCTGAATATTTTTTAGTTGGGATGTTTTCGTTGATAGACACATTGTTGCAAAGACCGCTGAATGTTATTTTACAGCAGCTACCTTTTTCGGAAGACATAACAGAAACGATTTTAGGTAATCAAACTGAAATGACACCTTTTCTGGAATTTAGTATTGCGCTAGGTAAGTTAGATTGGTCTACTTTAGAAAATTTAGCTCCTCAGTTCAATATGGATTTAACAAATATCGATCTTTTATACAATGAAGCAATGGAGTGGGCAGAAAAATCTTTATAAAAATAAGGATCAATTCAAAATCTGTTCTTGTTTAATAGGTCCTGTAATGGAATTTGCAGTTAAGTATTTATTATAGAGAAAAGTCGAAAATAAGTTATCTTAAAATTCATTTTAAGGTAGCTTATTTTTTTATTAAATTAATAAGCTTGCCATTAATATAGTTTATGATGAACCAAATTATAAAAATACATATTCCCTTCATCAAGACGAAGTTCTCAATGCGAAGACTAATTGCTATAATCATCTCGTCTTTAAAAAATTCTGATAGTTGAAGTGGGCGTGGGGGAAATGAATCAAATTCATGATGTAAGGGAAAGCATTGTGGAGTATGTGTACGTCATAGTAGGAGCGGCAATTATTGCTATTGGCTTCAATGTATTTTTACTGCCAAATCAAGTAGCTTCTGGCGGAGTAAGTGGGATTAGTACAATTTTACACGGTTTATTTGGTTGGAATCCTGGTTTTGTCCAATATGCATTCAATATTCCATTATTTATCGCAGGTGTATTATTACTAGGGAAAAAGTTTGGGATAAAATCGTTTGTTGGAACAGTAACATTACCGTTTATTGTATTACTAACGAACAGTTGGGGGCCATGGACAGATAATCCATTACTCGGTGCACTTTTTGGGGGAATAGTGGTCGGTTTAGGAATAGGACTTGTCTTTAAGGGGAATGCTTCTACTGGTGGCACTGATTTACTAGCACAAATAATTACAAAGTATACCGGATTATCGCTTGGTACAAGTGTACTTTTAATTGATGGGATTATCGCAGTTAGTGCAGCAATTGTTTTTGACTTAGAGAAAGGTTTGTATGCCCTGATTGGACTTTATGTCACTACGAAAACGATTGATATTATTCAGCTCGGCTTTAGTCAGTCCAAAATGGTTTACATTATTACGATGAAACAAGATGAAGTACGTGATGCCATTTATGCCGAGATCAATCGAGGAGTGACAAAGTTGCCTGCAATAGGTGGCTATACAGGGGAAGCACGACCAGTACTTATGGTTGTTGTTTATCAAACAGAATTCACAAAGCTGAAACAACTCATTAAAAACGTTGACCCATCAGCGTTTGTTATCGTTTCTGATGCTTATGAGGTGTTAGGAGAAGGTTTCAAACGTGCATAATTTTGGTATAATGTCGGAGAAAGATATTTATTTACTTTGAGGAGGGGCCCTAATGAAAAAGGCAATGTTAACATTAGCGATTGGTTCAGCAATCTTCTTAGCTGCTTGCGGCGGAGGTAAAACGACAACAACTGAAGGTACGAAAACAACTACTCCAAATGGCGAAACAATTGCTATGAAGTCTTGTATTACTTGCCATGGTGGCGAGCTACAAGGCCAAGGAAATGCACCAAAAATTAGCGATGTAGGCTCTCGTTTAACAGAAAAAGAAATTTTGAATGTTGTTGAAAATGGTAAAGGTGCAATGCCTGCTGGTATTGTAAAAGGTGCAGATGCAGAAGCAGTTGCCAAATGGTTAGCTACTCAAAAATAAAGCGATAATGAAACTAGCGGGCTGGAGAACCGCTAGTTTTTTATATTTTGTAGAATTTTTAGTCAGGGCAGACAGAGTGTAAATACATTTCTTTTATACATAGACATGCTAAAATAAGGTGAAACTGCAATCATTATGCTGATTGCTAGTTAACGCAGGACAAAACATATTCAATTCCTTTGAATGGAGGCTACTAAACATTGGTCGTAGTATTAACAAGAGATGTTATGGAGAAATTTAAGTTAGAACTATTAGCTGGTGAGGAAGGAATAGGAAGAACGATTGTTACTAGTGATATTTCAAGACCAGGACTCGAGATGGCGGGGTATTTTACGCACTATCCTGCGAATCGAGTACAATTGCTAGGAAAAACAGAACTTTCTTTTTTTGAAATGCTGCCTGCAGATGTGAAACTGGAGCGCATGCGTCTTCTATGTTCGCAGGATACACCAGCTATAATTATTTCTCGTGATTTAGAGGTACCAAATGAACTTATACAGGCGTCCAATGAAAAACATGTACCTGTATTTAAAACACACATGACAACAACGAAATTTTCGAGTAGGCTAACAAACTATTTAGAAGGTCGCTTAGCACCAATGACTGCTGCGCACGGAGTTTTAGTTGATGTATACGGAATTGGTGTACTAATTATCGGAAAAAGTGGTGTAGGGAAAAGTGAAACGGCACTTGAGCTTGTCAAGAAGGGTCACCGCTTAGTGGCTGATGATTGTGTAGAGATCCGTCAGGAATCAGAGAATTTCTTAATTGGGAGTCCACCTCCTCTTTTAGAACATTTACTCGAAATCCGAGGCATCGGTATTATCGATATAATGACACTCTTTGGTGCAAGTGCGGTACGACCGTACAAACGTATTACATTAATTATTGAATTGGAAATATGGGATCCAGAAAAAGTGTATGATCGTCTAGGTTTAGAGGAAGAGAAAATGAAAATCATTGATACGGAATTGACAAAGCTAACGATTCCTGTAAGACCTGGACGTAATGTGTCTGTTATTATTGAAGTAGCAGCAATGAATTATCGTTTGAAAAAGATGGGTGTTAATGCAGCCGAGGAGTTTTCTAGACGATTAGATGAGGTAATCTCATCAACGGACGAGTTGGACGACTAATCGTTTTTAACTTATTTCAGCTAAAGTGTCTCCCACCTCTATATGTGGTGAGATGAATGCGGGTTTAAGTTACTTTTCAGTGGGTGTATAAACATCCGCTGAAATAGAGGAACTAAGTCTAAGAACGCCACGTCCTGTGGCAACGACTGAGTAACCAACATCGTGTTGCTGTCGCTGCGTTAACACTACGCTTTCGCACAGAAAACATTTGTTGGCCCAAAGCCTCCGGCGGATGTCACGGAAGTAGGAAAGGAGTTCTTAGAGGATGTTAGCCTAAAACCATCGCATCCATGCGATAACGGCTAACTGACCTGCATCGGTACTGTCGCTGCGCTTTCGCACAAAAAACACTTGCAGGCCTAAGCACAAAGCCGATTCCGGACACAATTATGCCGAGGCATAATTGATTAGGATTCATTTGCAAATAAATGCAATGAATTGATTATGAGAGGAGTATAAGATGGACTTGTTATTATTAGAAATTAATCCGATTGCTTTCCATTTAGGACCTATCGAAGTTCGCTGGTATGGGTTACTAATCGTATCGGGTATTATTTTAGCTTATTTTGTAGGACAAAGAGAGGCTGTTAAGAGAGGCTTACCAGAAGATTTTTTAGCAGATCTATTACTATGGGCTGTTCCTATATCTATAATATGTGCACGTATATACTATGTAACGATGCGTTGGGATTATTATAGCGAAAACCCAGGGAAGATTATTGAAATTTGGAATGGTGGTATCGCTATTCATGGTGCTCTTATTGGCGCCTTTTTGACAGCTTACATATTCACACGTAGAAGAAATATCAGCTTTTTACGAGTTGCGGATATTGCGGCACCGAGTATTTTAATTGGACAAATAATTGGCCGATGGGGAAATTTTATGAACCAAGAGGCTTATGGTGGTCCAGTATCACGTGAGTTTTTAGAACATCTAATGCTGCCGGATTGGATTATTAATCAAATGTATGTTGAAGAATTAGGAACATACGTACATCCTACTTTTTTATATGAATCCGTTTGGAACTTTATTGGGCTAATTATTTTATTAGTTTTACGCAAAGTAAATTTAAATCGTGGTGAAATATTCTTCGGCTATATAATTTGGTATTCAATCGGTCGCTTCTATATAGAAGGCATGCGTACAGATAGCCTGTATTTAGTAGGAGATTTACGCTCGGCTCAGGTTGTTTCAATAATAGGTATTGTTGTGGGTCTTGGTGCGATTATTTATCGACGCATAAAAGTAAAACCTGCAGTAAAGTATTTAGATAATAAATAAGGGGTGCAAAGCATGACTGTAAAGGCATTACTATTTGATTTTGATGGTACATTACTCAATACAAATGATTTAATCATTCAAACGTTTATGCATGTTTTAAACGAGCGATTTCCCGGGCAATATTCGCCAAAAGATTGCTTAAAATTCCTCGGGCCGTCCTTAAAACAGACATTTAGTGACATTGCTCCTGGTGAAGAGGATGCAATGAGTGCAAAATATCGTGAATATAATGAATTACATCACGATGAGCTTGTCACTCAATATCCTGATGTTGTATCAACTTTAGAGCAATTAAAGGCTATGGGGATCAAGTTAGCGATTGTTTCTACAAAGCGTAATGGGATGATTGACCGTGGTCTATCTGTACTAGGTGCAAGTCATTTATTTGACATCCGTATTGGCACGGATGATGTAAAAAATGTAAAGCCTGATCCAGAGCCAGTTTTGCTTGCGCTTGAACGCCTTGGTGTAAACAAGGAAGAAGCCATTATGATTGGCGATAATTCTCACGATATTGAGGCCGGGCACAACGCTGGAGTTAGAGCAGCTGGTGTCGCATGGGCTTTTAAAGGTGAGGAATACTTACAGCAATTCAAGCCGGAATATATGTTGCATCATATGACGGATTTATTTGAAATTGTGAAAGCGGGGTAAGTAAATGGCACGTAAAACAGAACGCTACCGTGTCGAAGGAGCAAACTCGCTTTGGAATATTTATGATACGGTGTCCTTTTGGAAGGTGATGAAGTGTTTCGTTGTCATTCAAATTGGACGCTTCACACCATTTTTACGTGTGAAAAACTGGTTGTATCGAACTTTTTTAAAAATGGAGATTGGTGAACAAACTTCCATAGCTTTAATGGTTATGCCAGATACAATGTTTCCAGAACGTATTCATATCGGTGACAATACCGTTATAGGCTTCAATACGACTATTTTGGCGCATGAGTATTTAATAGAGGAATATCGTCTGGGAGATGTTCATATTGGCAAAGAAGTGATGGTTGGTGCCAATTCAACGATACTACCAGGTGTTACGATAGGTGACGGTGCGATAGTGTCAGCTGCAACCCTTGTGCACAAGGATGTGCCAGCTGGCTGTCTAGCAGGCGGTAATCCTATGCAAATTATTTATACAGCTGAACAAATGGCGGAGCGCAAAAGCAATGAAGTAGTAGAATGGTGCACGCCGAAAAAATAATAATACCTACACTGTGCATGCTTTACTGTGCACAGTGTTTTTTGTTGATAACAATTGTAAAAAAAATTAAAGTATGACTCTCCAGCAAAACGAGGGGTTGATTTCCGTTCCGACTGGGCGCTTTCCTGGGGGCGTCCGATGAGCCGCTTCACTCGCGATGCTCGCTCCAGGGTCTCATCTGTGACGCTAATCCCCAAGGAGTCGCCCAGTCTCCACTCCAATCAACCATTACTAAGCGTGTATCTTCTGAAATGTCACTTAAACTGTAAAGTGATAGAATGAAAATTGGCAACATGTGTTTTCTGTGCGAAAGCGAAGCAACAGCAACAAATGCTTTAATATATGAAAACATAGTGGCGGTAACAACAGAAGTACAAACTTCACTATTGTAAGTCTATTTTGCTCGATTAAGGTGAGTAGTCATAGCGTTCACTTTTGAAATACATAAAATTTATAAAGGTTCTAAGTTATCATGATTGGAGTGGAAGGCTACTCGACTCCCGTGGGAAAGCGAGACAGGCGAGACCCTGCACGGAGCGTAAGCGGAGGAAGCGGCTCGACGCTCGCCCACTGGAAAGCGAGTAGCCTGGAACGGAAATCACTCGCCAAAACTTTCATGAAAATTTCCTTGACCATTATATTTTTCAACACCATTAAACTGTGCAAGCCTCACTATGCACAGTTTTTTTCTCTAAAGATTTACTAATTTAAGGCGGAAAAAGCTTACTCTGTTGAATAAAGTTTCAATTTATTTATTTTCGAGTATAATTAACGGAATAATCAGTATTGAAATTATTCGATTATTTAAACGGAGTTGCGTTGACTAGCAAGAAGAAATAAGTTAGAATTCTTTCATAATCTAATTCTCTAACACTCTAGTGAGTTAAAGTAAAACGTGAGGAAGTGTCAAAATGTCGTCGATTAAAATGTTCGAGAAACCACTTGGAATGCGCGATACATTTCCGCAAATATTTGAAAAGGTAGAGGCTGTAAGAAATACTGGGCGGGATTTTTTATGCAGAAGAGGTTATGAATTTATTAAAACGCCTGCAGTAGAGTATTTTGATACAGTCGGTAAAGCATCAGCGATAGCCAATGCGCATTTATTTAAATTAGTAGATGGCCAGGGCAACACGTTAGTACTACGACCTGATATGACAACACCGATTGCACGTATAGCAACATCAAAATTATTAAAAGAAATGATTCCAATTCGCCTCGCTTATTTTGCAAGTGTTTTTCGTGCACAGGAAGCGGAAGGTGGACGCCCAGCAGAATTTGATCAGATGGGGATAGAGTTAATTGGAGACAATTCTGTATTTGCTGATGCTGAGGTTATTGTTACGGCAATGGAGTTATTAAAACAATTTGGCTTAGCGCAATTTAAAGTAACGATCGGTCACGCAGGTATATTAAATTGTATTTTACAAGATTATACAGAAAGCATCGAACAACAAAATATACTTCGGGCACTACTTGTGCAACGCAATTATGTGGGGTTTGAGGAAGCGGTAGAATCATTTGATTTACCTAAAACAAAATCCGATGCATTATTACAATTTATTGAAGAAGCAATGAATTTAAAAGAAATTCAAGATATTGAAAAATACGTGCGGAAAAATGACGCATTAGAATATATGCAACAGCTCGCTAAATTACTTGAAATTGCTGACTTAGCGGATTATGTGGCCTTCGATTTTACACTTTCTAGTCATATGAGCTATTACACAGGCATGTTATTTGAAGTGTTTGCAACTGGCAGTGGTTTTCCGTTAGGGAATGGGGGACGCTATGATGGATTGCTGGAGGTGTTTGGCTCAAAAGTAGGCGCAACAGGATTTAGTATTCGTGTTGATCGCCTATTGGAAACACTTAATGGGCAATCTGATGCGCGACAAGAAGCTACAGTCGTGTTATTTGAGGAAGAACAATTTGAAGCGGCTCTTACAAAGGTACAGACGCTACGAGCAGCTGGTAAACAGGTTACCTTACAGTTAAGGAGTAGTCTTGTCGATGAAGAAGCTTTTTTAGCACACTTTACAGAAGTAGTTATTGTGGGACAGGAGGACGTTGACGGTGAATGAATTAACGATTGCTATGCCAAAGGGACGCATTTTTGATGAGGCATATCAGATGCTTTTAGAAGCTGGCTTTAATTTACCAGAAGAAGTCGAAATGTCCCGTAAATTAATGCTTGAAATTCCAGAAGAGAAAATTCGTTTTATATTAGCAAAGCCAATGGATGTTCCTGTTTATGTTGAGCACGGTGTAGCGGATATTGGTATTGCTGGTAAGGATGTTTTGTTAGAACAGCAACGAGAAGTACATGAATTACTGGATTTGAAAATAAGTACTTGTTATATCGCATCTGCAGGCTTACCTAATACGACGATGAATGAAATTGCACCAAGAATAGCGACAAAATATCCTAATATTGCAATGAAATATTATAAGGGTATTGGAGAGCAGGTTGAAATTATTGAGCTAAATGGATCGATTGAATTAGCGCCCATGATTAGCTTAGCAGATCGAATTGTCGATATTGTTTCAACAGGCAGGACACTGAAAGAAAATGGCTTAGTGGAGTATGAATTTATTACAGACGTATCATCACGATTAATTGCCAACCCAGTAAGCTATCGCATGAAGAGTGACCGTATTATCGATCTTGTGAAACGTTTAAAAAAATGTGTTAAATAAAAATGTCTACTATTAGAAGAGGCACATTCCTAGATTTAAAGGAGATTAATCCTATGAAAATAACAAAGCTAGAAAAAGGTATTTCCTTAAAGCGAGCACTTGAAGGTGGAAATGAAGAACAGTTAAAGGTTGTGCGTCAAGTATTAGCAGACGTTCGTGCACAAGGTGACACAGCTATACGTTTTTATACAGAAAAATGGGATGGTTTCGCCCCTAATCATTTACGCGTAACGAAGGAAGAAATAGCAGAGGGCGTAAATTCAATTGATCAACAACTTTATGCTGATTTAACAGAGGCTGCTCAAAATATTCGCTTTTATCACGAACAGCAAAAGCGTTCAGGTTATCGCTTAGATCTTAAAGATGGCTCATGGCTTGGGCAACGAATTACTGCGCTCGATGCAGTAGGTCTTTATGTTCCTGGTGGTACAGCAGCATACCCATCTTCGGTCTTGATGAACGTAATTCCTGCACAAGTAGCTGGTGTCAAACGCATTGTTATTACATCTCCAGCAGGTCGAGATGGAAAGTTACCTCCAGGTGTACTTGCTGCAGCGCACATTTTAGGAGTAGAAGAAATCTATAAAATCGGTGGAGCTCAGGCGATTGCGGCTCTTGCATATGGCACAGAGACAATTTCTCCAGTTGATAAAATCACAGGCCCTGGAAATATCTTTGTAGCATTAGCAAAACGTGAGGTATTTGGTGAGGTAGCGATTGATATGATTGCAGGCCCGAGTGAAATTGCCGTATTAGCAGACGATACAGCATTTGCTGATGAAATCGCGGCTGATCTTTTATCACAGGCTGAGCACGATAAATTAGCTTGTGCCATTTTAGTAACGACTTCTGAGCAATTGGCTAAAAAAGTAGCTGATGAAGTGGAGAAGCAATTAACGACTTTACCACGTGAAGAGGTAGCGCGTGCATCGATAGAAAACTTTGGTGCTATCTATGTAGCTGAAACGATGGCAGATGCCGTAGATGCGATTAATTCGCTAGCACCTGAACATTTAGAAATTGTCACAAAAAATGCGGAGGCTATAGCTGAGCAAGTACGACATGCAGGTGGTATTTTCATCGGTCGTTATAGCTCTGAACCAGTTGGTGATTACTTTGCTGGGACAAATCATGTGCTGCCAACGAATAGCACTGCACGCTTTGCAAGTGGCTTAAACGTCGATGATTTTGTGAAAAAATCGAGCGTCGTCTTTTATAGTGAAAAAACTTGGGCAGAAAACGCACCGAAAATTGCACGTCTAGCACGCATGGAAGGCTTAGAGGGCCATGCGCGTGCAGTCGAATCACGTGGATGGGAAAAGGAGTAGTACAATGACCGAAAAAAAACGATATGCAAAAGTTGAACGTACGACAAATGAAACTCAAATTTCGGTAGCCATCGATTTAGATGGTGAAGGAAAGGCAGATATAAAAACGGGTGTTGGCTTTATGGATCACATGCTTGACCTCTTTATCAAACATGGGCTTTTTGATGGGACGATAGAAGCGAACGGTGACACATATATAGACGATCATCATACAACAGAAGACCTCGGAATTGTATTAGGCCAAGCTATTCGTGAAGCGCTCGGTGATAAAAAAGGAATAAAGCGTTACGGCACAGCATTTGTGCCAATGGATGATGCACTTGCACAGGTCGTGGTGGATTGCTCAAATCGTCCGCACCTAGAATATCGTGTGCCACAGCTGAAAGAAAAGGTCGGTAGCTTCGATACTGAATTAGTACATGAATTTTTGTGGAAGTTTGCACTCGAGGCTCGGATGAATGTTCATGTCATCGTACCTTATGGACATAATACACATCATATTATTGAAGCTATTTTTAAGGCGTTAGCACGTGCCATTGACGCAGCAGTGGAAATTGATCCACGTGTGAAAGGTGTACCATCGACTAAGGGGCTGTTAACGTGAAAATAGGTGTTATTGATTATGGAATGGGGAATTTATTTAGTGTTGAACAGGCATTAAAACGACTTGGCTGTGAGGTTGTTGTCACGGCTAACGAGACAGTGCTAGATGCAACAGATGCTCTGTTACTCCCTGGTGTTGGAGCATTTCCAGATGCCATCAAACGTTTAGCTGAAACGAATTTAGATCAATATTTACAAAAGGTGAAAGCTGAAAATCGACCACTTCTCGGAATTTGCTTAGGCATGCAATTATTATTCGAGCAAAGTGAAGAAGTGTCTCCAACGAAGGGTCTAGGCTTTTTTAAAGGAAGCATTAAACGATTTAGTGGTGACAACGCTGGGCACAAATATCGAGTACCACATATGGGATGGAATGAGCTCATAGTGACAGATCGCCCTTCATGGTTAAAGGGTGAAGTAACGGCAAAGCATGTTTATTTTGTACACTCATTTTATGCAACTGATATCGATGAAACGGAGCTTGTCGCTTATGCGGATTATCATGATATTAGGGTTCCTGGCATTGTGGCAAATGGCTCTATTACGGGCATGCAGTTCCACCCCGAAAAGTCAGGTGAGCTAGGTGTGCATTTATTAGAGCAATGGTTGAAGGGGGTGGCATCATGTTAACAAAGCGCGTTATTCCATGTCTTGATGTGAAAGAGGGACGTGTTGTAAAAGGTGTACAGTTTGTGTCATTACGTGATGCGGGTGACCCAGTAGAGCTTGCCAAGTTTTATGATGAACAAGGAGCAGATGAGCTTGTATTTCTAGATATCTCGGCATCACATGAAGGACGTGAAACAATGGTGGATGTCGTACGGCAAACTGCAGCTACATTAGCGATTCCATTCACGGTAGGTGGTGGAATTCGTACATTAGATGATATGAAACGTATTTTACGTGCAGGTGCCGACAAAGTATCAGTGAATACTTCTGCTTTAGAGCGCCCAGAGCTTATTAAAGAAGGGTCTGATTTTTTTGGCGCACAATGTATTGTAGTAGCTATTGATGCCCGCTATAGCGAAGAAGATGCTGCATGGATGGTTTATACGCATGGTGGCCGAAACAAAACAGCATGGCGCGCAACTGAGTGGGCGAAGGAAGCGGTTCGCTTAGGTGCAGGTGAAATTTTATTAACGAGTATGAATCAGGACGGTGAGAAATCCGGCTTTGATTTAGCCTTAACAAAAGCTGTGAGAGAGGCTGTGACAGTTCCTGTTATTGCAAGCGGCGGTGCAGGCAATGCCGAACATTTTTACGAAGTATTAGCTGAAGATATCGATGCAGATGCAGCACTTGCCGCATCCATCTTCCATTACAAAGAAACGAGCGTAGCACAAGTAAAAGAGTACTTACGTGAAAAAGGAGTGGCAGTAAGATGATTGACAACATTAAATTTGATGAAAAAGGTCTTGTCACTGCGGTTGTACAAGATGCTAATACAAAAGAAGTACTAACTGTAGCGTATATGAATAAAGAATCTCTAGAAAAAACACTTGAATCGGGAGAAACATGGTTCTTTTCACGTTCACGTCAAGAACTCTGGCACAAAGGTGCAACAAGTGGTCATACACAACAAGTGGTATCTATTAAGGCGGATTGTGATGGTGACGCGTTAGTTGTGGAAGTAATTCCTGCTGGTCCGGCTTGTCATAATGGAACAACTTCTTGTTTTACGGAAATCATTCAGCAAAATACCAAAGTCGGATCTGTTGAGATTATTTCTAAACTCGTAAAGGTCATTGAAAAGCGCGAGCAAGAAATGCCAGAAGGGGCTTATACTACATATTTGTTCGATAAGGGAATCGATAAAATTTGTAAAAAAGTTGGAGAAGAAGCAACTGAAGTTGTCATAGGTGCAAAAAATCGTGATGCAGAAGAAGTGAAATGGGAGGCTGCCGATTTAATTTATCACCTACTAGTGTTACTACAAGAGCAAAAAGTAAGTGTTTATGACGTGTTACATGTGTTAGAAAAACGTCACGAGGAGAAATAACGGCATATTGCTTATTGTATGGTATAATAGAAGTTACTGTGTAAAGGAACGTATTATACGTTCCTTATTTCTTGTTTCGGAGGAAATATTTTGGAAAAGAAACGTCAAAAAGAGAGTCAAACGAATATAGTGTCGTTCATTCCAACAGGCGACTATTATTATAATAAATCAATTCAAGCAATGAATAGCGGACAAATGAATAAAGCCTATAAATATTTACAGCGAGCAGTCGATCTAAGCCCTGATGATCCAATGATTTTATTGCAATTAGCGATAATAGAGTTAGAGGGTCAACGTTTTGAGGAAGCTTATGATCTTCTTCGTCGTGCCTATCAAATAGATAAAGACAATCCAGAAATTATTTTTTACATGGCAGAGATTTCAGGATGTATCGGCATCATACATGATGCTAAACGCTTTGCAGAGCAATATTTACAAATAGAGCCAGATGGTGCCTATGCAGATGAAGCTACTGAAATATTAGAGTTTGTTGATTTTGAACAAGATGATTTTGAGGAGCTTGAAGGTTCTGCTGAAGATTTATATCGGCAGGAACAGGCGAGGCGTTGTATGGAAAAGGGAGATTTCCCTGAAGCTATTAAAATTTTAGAAGACTTAGTTGAGGATAGACCGGATTTTTGGTCAGCTTATAATAACTTAGCCCTTGCCTATTTTTATGTAGGCGAAGCAGAACAGGCGAAGGCTCTGCTAAACACTGTATTACGTGAAAATAAAGGGAATTTACATGCACTATGTAATCTAACGGTTATCGCGTACTATGAAAAAAACGAAGAAGATTTAAAGGATCTTTTAGAAATACTTGTAAAAATTCAGCCTTACTTATGGGAACATCGCTATAAGCTAGGTGCAACATTAGCGCTCGTTGGACAATATGATTTAGCCTTTAAATGGTTGCGTAGCATGCAGAAAAGAGGCTATGTAGGCGATGCTGGCTTTTACTTTTGGTTATCACATGCAGCTTATTTCTCAGAACATGAAGAAATTTCAAAGAGTGCATGGGCGCAGCTACTTGAGCTAGATCCCGATAAAGAAGGCTTTGAACCTTGGCGTCAAGAAGAAAACGATTATTCACTTGATGCATTAGAACATGATCGTGATTATATTGTAGATAAGCTAGAGAGCGAATATACAAGTGAACGCATATTTGGTTTATTTTTACTAAGCTGTACAGCACATAAACAGGAAATTATTGCGCATCCAAAATGGATAGACGTTGACCAATTTAATGCGTATGAAAAGCTATTCCTCGCTTATGCACTAGGACATCAATTTGATATGAAAAACAAAGTAGAGGCTAGCTTTATACGAGCAGTAAGTGTGCCAGAAATTTTACTAGAACAGTATGGTAAGCTAACAACATTAATTGCACCAATGTTCCAAATGTGGTTTGTGCTTTGTGAGCAAGCATTGATGAACAATTATCGTTTTACAAATCCAGCAGCTATTGCAGGAGCAAATGATTATTTATTTCGTTCATCCAGAATGCTTAAAGTTACAAAAAAAGAGATTGCTCAGCAATACGGAGTATCAGTGTCAACTTTATCGAAGTATATTGATGAAATTTTAATGTATTTACCAAGCACTCATAATTAGACCGTGAGCAACATAGTTGAATAACTTTTTACTTTCACATACGATGAACATAATAACATTATTATAAAAAAGTAAAAATCTGTTTAGGGGGAAGTATTTATGTCAGAAGAAAAAATTTATGATGTAGTAATAATCGGTGCAGGTCCGGCTGGAATGACTGCTGCTGTTTATACATCACGTGCCAACCTTTCAACTTTAATGATTGAACGTGGGATCCCTGGCGGACAAATGGCAAATACAGAAGAAGTAGAAAACTATCCAGGATTTGATACAATTTTAGGGCCTGAGCTATCTACAAAAATGTTTGATCATGCTAAGAAATTTGGTGCAGAGTATGCATATGGCGATGTAACTGAAATTATTGATGGTGAGGAATATAAAACAATAATTTCAGGTGCTAAAGAATATAAAACACGAGCAATTATTCTTTCTACAGGTGCCGAGTATAAAAAAATGGGCGTGCCTGGCGAAAAAGAACTTGGTGGTCGTGGTGTCAGCTATTGTGCAGTATGTGATGGTGCATTCTTCAAACAAAAAAATCTTGTTGTCGTAGGTGGCGGGGATTCTGCTGTTGAAGAAGGCGTTTATTTAACTCGCTTTGCTGATAAAGTAACAATTGTGCACCGTCGTGATAAATTACGTGCACAAAAAATTCTCCAAGATCGTGCCTTTGCTAACGAAAAAATTGATTTCATTTGGAATGCAACAGTCAAAGAAATTAATGAAGCTAACGGTAAAGTTGGAAGTGTAACATTACAATCAACTGTAGATGGTGTAGAATCTAATTTTGCTACTGATGGCGTATTCGTATACATTGGTATGCTACCGTTAACTAAACCATTTGAGTCTCTAGGTATTTTAAATGATGCTGGTTATATTTTGACAAATGATAATATGGAAACGACAGTACCAGGTATCTTCGCAGCTGGAGATGTACGTGAAAAATCACTTCGTCAAATCGTTACAGCAACAGGTGACGGAAGTATTGCAGCACAAGCAGTACAGCACTATGTGGAAGAATTATTAGAAAAAATTAATGCTTAAAATGGATCATTGATAAGGGCAGTCTCCACCCTGAGTGGGATGTACAGTTTATGCCCGAGATTTATTATTTTAAGGAAAAAAATACAATTTTAATACGGTCTTAATATAGTTGTAACTTGAATGACATATAAAAGGTGTAATATATAAATTGTAATTAGCAATCCCCCTTTTATTTTGTTGAGTAGGTTGTTTCCGCCAAATAAGGTGGAGCAACCTATTTTTGTTGTGAACGGAAATTTTTATGGCGGAGTTTCATATGTTTAGTAGAGGTTAAAAAACATGTTTCCTCCATGATCGATGAAGTTAAAATTGCAATGCGCCTAAAGTTTAGAAATGAGGACAAACCTTGTTTGGTCTTGCTATAATAAAAGGTAGAATGCAAAAGAGATTAGAGGTGTGCCTATGCAAAGAATTGCAAATTTAATAGCCGTAAAAGACGGTCAAGTGTTATTACTTCAGAAGCCGAGACGTGGCTGGTACGTAGCACCTGGCGGTAAAATGGAGAGCGGTGAGTCGATTTATGAGGCTGCAGTACGTGAGTTTAAAGAAGAAACAAATGTCACGCCAATAAACGCTCATTTAAAAGGTGTTTATACGATGGTTATTAAAGAAAATAATGAGACAGTGGACGAATGGATGCTTTATACATTTGTTGCAAAGGATATAGAAGGTGTACCGTTTAAAGAAACTAGAGAAGGCAAACTTGCATGGCACCCAGTAGAGGATTTAAAACATTTGCCAATGGCTGAAGGTGATCGAACAAACTTACAATTTGCAATCTCACAATCAGGCATTCAGTACGGTACATTTGAATACACAACTGATTTTGAATTACTTCATGAGAAAATACAAATATCAATTGAACAATAAAGGAGCTGCATGACAGTGGTGGTTGAAGGACCAAAAGGTACACATGAATTGGTTATTATTACAGGGATGTCTGGAGCTGGGAAAACAGTAGCTATTCAGAGCTTTGAAGATTTAGGGTATTACTGTATTGATAATTTACCACCAGCGTTACTCACTACGTTTTTAACCCTACTAAGGGATTCGGGTAAAAATATTACACGTATAGCAGCTGTCATGGATATGCGTGGTGGCGACTTTTTTGATTCTCTTATCGGTGCCCTCGACCATATTCTTAAAGAAGGCGATACAGTGGCACGGATTTTATTTTTAGATGCAGATGATGCAACTTTAGTTAGACGTTATAAAGAAACAAGACGTGCACATCCATTGGCTGTAAATGGTTTGCCATTAGATGGCATTAAACAAGAACGTAAGCTTTTATCCGAAGTAAAGGGTCGCGCTAAATTTGTTTATAATACATCTAATATGAAGCCTAAAGAGCTACGTGAAAAAATCGCTAAAGAATTTGCGAGTGATGCAGATAATATTTTCTCAGTAAATATCATGTCTTTTGGATTTAAGCATGGTATGCCGATAGATGCGGACTTAGTATTTGATGTCCGCTTTTTAAAAAATCCATATTATGTAGAAGAGTTACGCCAAAAAACGGGTTTACAAACTGAGGTATCTTCTTATGTTCTGGCACTTGAAGATACGCAAACACTCATTCAAAAACTAACGGATTTGTTTGAATTTATGATTCCGCTCTATAGACAAGAGGGTAAATCGCAACTTGTCATTGCTTTTGGATGTACTGGAGGACAGCATCGTTCGGTAACATTAGCAGAGTATTTTGGGGCATATTTAGCTGGAAAGGAAAACACTGTTATAACACATCGTGACATCAATCGTAGAAAGGATTGAGTGAATGGGAAAGAAGCGAACAAAGCTTGTTGTAATTGGTGGGGGTACGGGGCTTTCTACGTTACTACGAGGGCTCAAGCACCACCCATTTGATATTACTGCAATTGTGACAGTAGCAGATGATGGTGGTTCTTCAGGACGCTTACGAGATGACTATGATATTCCACCACCTGGTGATGTCCGTAATGTAATCGCTGCCTTATCGGATGTTGAGCCGCTTGTAGAGCAAATGTTTCAATACCGATTTTCAGCGTCAGAAGATTTACGTGGGCATTCATTAGGTAATTTAATGCTGACTGCTTTAACAGATATTACCGGAGATTTTAACCATGCTATTAGTGAAATGGGAAAGGTTTTAAAGGTTCATGGTCGCGTCATACCAGCAGCCAACAAAAAGATAAATTTACATGCTGAGCTTGAAGACGGTTCAATCATTGAAGGGGAATCTAAAATTCCAAAGGCTAAAAAACGAATTAATCGAGTTTTTTTAGTGCCTGAAAATGTGCAACCGCTACCAGAAGCTATTCGAGCAATTAATCGTGCAGATTATATTTTAATTGGACCAGGAAGTTTATATACAAGCATTATTCCAAACCTTCTTGTAAAAGAAATTGGGAAAGCTGTTGTTAAGGCTAAAGGAAGAAAAATTTACGTTTGTAATTTAATGACTCAAAAAGGTGAAACCATTTCCTATACAGCAGGCGATCATGTTGAAGCTTTATATAAACATGTAGGAGACTCCTTCATTGATTCTATATTGGTAAATGATGTAAAACTACCTAATCCTGTAAAAGAGCTATATAAGGAAGAGTGTGCTGAGCCAGTAACATTTGACGTTGCAAAGCTTGAAAGTATGGGATTAGAGGTTATTAAACGAGATATTGCCACGATTCGCCCAGATGGGACGGTTCGCCATAATGCGACAAACGTTGCGAAATGGCTTGTAGATTACGCAAATATCTATGAACAAGAAGTTAGAGAATTATAAAGCGCTTATTGTATATGATAAGATGAACATATACATAGAACAAAAAGATTGAAAGGAGGGCGTGATATGTCTTTTGCTTCTGAAACAAAAAAAGAGTTAACTCAAATAGAAGCGGACAATCATTGTATGAAAGCAGAAGTATCTGCCCTAATTCGTATGAATGGTTCATTATCCTTTGCTAATAAACAGTTAAGCTTAGACGTACAAACTGAAAACGCAGCAATCGCAAGAAGACTTTATACGATTATGAAGAAGCTATATCCGTATAATGTAGAGTTACTTGTTAGAAAAAAAATGCGTTTGAAAAAAAATAACGTATACATTTGCCGTGTAAGAGAAGGTGCTCGTGAGCTACTGATTGATTTAGAAATCATCTCAGACGACTTTCAATTTAATCATACTATTTCTCGGAAGCTCATTAAAAAGAGTGGTCAAAAAAGAGCATATTTACGAGGTGCATTTTTAGCTGGTGGCTCTGTCAACAATCCAGAAACGTCAGCCTACCATTTAGAAATTTATTCATTATATAAAGAGCACGGCGAGGCTTTAATGGATGTAATGAATGAATTCGAGCTAAATGCAAAAACAATTGAACGAAAAAAAGGCTTTGTCACTTATTTAAAAGAAGCAGAAAAAATTTCTGATTTCCTTAATATTGTTGGAGCTCATCAAGCAATGATGAAATTCGAAGACGTTCGCATATTGCGAGACATGAGAAATAGTGTCAATCGCATTGTCAACTGTGAAACAGCGAACTTGAATAAAACAATAGGCGCAGCATTACGCCAAGTAGAGAATATCCGATTTATTGAAAATTCAATAGGTCTAGATCAATTGCCAGAAAAACTTCGTGAAATTGCACGATTACGAGTAGAATACCAAGATGTAACACTAAAAGAACTTGGTGAAATGGTATCAAGCGGAACGGTTAGTAAATCCGGTGTCAATCATCGATTACGGAAAATCGATGAAATTGCCGATGCATTAAGAAGCGGAGAAAAAATTGGTGGTTAAATTTTCATACTTTTCAGGTATGAATGTGTGTTTAACTTCTTTCAGTGGGTGTGTTGGTAGCGAAAGCGAAGCGACAGCAACAACAACGTGTTTTGTCTGTGCGAAAGCGAAGCGACAGCAACAACGTATTTTATCTGTGCGAAAGCGAAGCGAGACAGCAACAACGTATTTTGTCTGTGCGAAAGCGAAGCGACAGCAACACCAACAACACACGACTGAGTGATCAACATCATGCCGCTGACACTACGCTTTCGCGCAAAAAACATCATGCCGCTGATGCTACACTTTCGCGCAAGAAACATCATGCCGCTGACGCTACACTTTCGCGCAAAAACCATCTGTTGCTGCCGCTGCGTTAGCACTACGCTTTCGCACAAAAAACATCTGTTGGCCTAAAGCCTCCAGAAGCAATTATGCCGAGGCATAATTGATTCGTGTATTGTTCTTTTGCTAGTAAGTAAGGTAAGATAAAAATAATAGATGAACGGTAGTAAAGGGGAGTTATAAGAATGACCGAGAGAAGAGTCCATGTAAAATTAAAATTAGGACTACAAGCTAGACAAGCAGCACTATTTGTACAAGAAGCAAATCGTTTTAGCGCAGATATCTTTCTGGAAAAAGACGAGAAAAAAGTAAATGCTAAATCCATTATGGGCGTTATGAGCTTAGCCATTGCCAAAGG
This sequence comes from Lysinibacillus sp. 10T31, assembly GCF_056394365.1. Taxonomy (NCBI): domain Bacteria; kingdom Bacillati; phylum Bacillota; class Bacilli; order Caryophanales; family Bacillaceae; genus Lysinibacillus; species Lysinibacillus sp. 10T31. The sequence continues at coordinate 1,090 of NZ_JBFTHS010000059.1, read as the reverse complement.
AACAGAGGTCGTACTTAGTGGCGCTGGTAGCGATGCTGAGCAAGCGGTTACAGCATTAGCAGCACTAATCGAAAAAGAAGATTAATAAAACCATAATGCAATAACTGTCCAAGCAGTAAAACTTACATGCTGGGCAGTTTTTTTGCGTTTTGGTACAGAAGGTTCCTCTTAAACAATTTAAAATAATGGCGAATGGCCGATGCTTCAAATTTACTGGCCGTGGATAGAACCGTTGAAATGGTGGATAGAAAGGTCAAAGTGAAGGATAGAACGATCTAAGCGACGGAAAGAAGAGTCGAAGTGATGGAAAGAAGAGTCGAAGTGATGGAAAGAAAGACCGAAGCGACTGAAAGAAGAGTCAGAGCGACGGAAAGAAAAGTCGAAGTCGTGGATAGAAACGTCAAAATGATGGATAGAGTAGCCAAAATCGTGGATAGAACCACCAAAATCGTGGATAGAACGATCAAAGTGGCGGAGTGACGGTAAGAAAGACCGAAGCGACGGAAAGAAGAGTCGGAGTGACGGAAAGAAAGACCAAAGCGACGGAAAGAAGAGCCGGAGTGACGGAAAGAAAGACCGAAGCGGCGGAAAGAAAAGGCGGCGACGGAAAGAAGAGTCAGAGCGACGGAAGGAAAGACTGAAGCGACGGAAAGAAGAGCCAGAGCGACGGAAGGAAAGACTGAAGCGGCGGAAAGAAGAGTCAGAGCGACGGAAAGAAAGACCGAAGCGACGGAAAGAAGAGCCGGAGTGACGGAAAGAAAAGGCGGCGACGGAAAGAAAGACCGAAGCGACGGAAAGAAGAGCCAGAACGACGGAAAGAAAGRCCGAAGYGACGGAAAGAAGAGYCGRAGTGAYGGAAAGAAAAGGCGGCGACGGAATGAAGAGTCAGAGCGACGGAAGGAAAGACTGAAGCGGCGGAAAGAAAAGGCGGCGACGGAAAGAAAGACCGAAGCGACGGAAAGAAAAGCCAGAGCGACGGAAAGAAAGACCGAAGCGACGGAAAGAAGAGCCGGAGTGACGGAAAGAAAAGGCGGCGACGGAAAGAAAGACCGAAGCGACGGAAAGAAGAGCCAGAACGACGGAAAGAAAG
>NZ_JBFTHS010000058.1:0-26058 GCF_056394365.1 Lysinibacillus sp. 10T31 | reverse complement strand
ACAGAAAAAATGGCGGCAATCTATCTTTTCGTTGTTGGTATTATTATTTTGATTGTATCGATTACAATCTATTTTAGAAAATCGGAAAAAGAGGATGATTTATCGAAAGAGTATGATGAAAGAGATGCTCTTATTGAAGGACAAGCTTCCAATATAACTATGCAATGTATAAGTTCATTAATAATACTTTTGCTGTTTTTGAGTAATTTTATTGTATTATCTGTAAAAGCGGTTCTTTTACTATTAATACTCGCTCTCTTCATCCTATATACTGTAACCAAGTTTTACTATGAACGAGTCCTTTAATTTAAAAGGAGGACGATATGGAAAATATAGTACGAGATTTAAGAAAACAGTATAATTTAACGCAGCAAGAATTGGCTGATCGTGTAAGTGTATCATCAAGAACGATTATTTCACTTGAGAATCAGAAGTATAATCCTTCTGTATTACTTGCTTATAAAATTGCATCGATTTTTAATAAATCGATAGAGGAAGTATTTATTTTTGATGAAAATGACAAATAAGGAGTTTTTTAGATATGTTAGGTTTAGTTAGTATCATTTTTGGGATTGTTTTAACTGCTTGGGGAATTTATCGAATGAAAACAGATGATGGTCTCTTTGGGAAGAGCCAAAAAAGAAAAAATATTTTTAATCTGTTATTAATGGGAGAAGCATCTGGAATCGGACAATTTTTAGGTGGAATTGTTTGTATAATAATTGGCATTGCGGCTTTATTGTTCGGGTAATCCCAAAAGACTACCAACCGTTCAATTTAATATACATGTAAGCAAAAAACCAGGACTCATTTTATTAATGAGTACCTGGTTTTTTGTGCTTATTAAGGTCTATATTTTGTTTAAAGCGCCTTTTCTTTTTGATTGAATAGGAAAATTGCTGTTAAACATACCATTGCTACGTTAATGACAAGGGCTACAATATTTAAAAGGTCAATTGTCGGCATAAATACAATAATCAATGATGTTACTGCGACAAATAATGGAATTACCATATTGATATTTGTGATTAATTGTAGCTTATGATAATGTCTTAGGATGAAATAAATACCTATTAACATTGGTGCTGTAAGGAATACGCCTAAATAGCCTATTGCATCTTCAATAAACCAAGGGAAAAAGCGCATGCGTGAAGAGAAAATAAAAAGATTTAAAATGATAGATCCTACTAATAGGCTGTTTATTACAATGATTTTCTTGTTATTCTCCATTTTATTTACTCCTAAATTATTTATTTATTTGTTAATTCGTGAAAATGATTCATGAATTCTTCCTCTTAAACGTCATTTCCAGCGATAATCGTTCGTATTATCTAGATATTTTTCCTCCTAATGTTTTTACTTTTGGATATTCCTACTTACGTGAGCTAGTATTACATCCATCCAATCAAAGATTTTTATAGAAATCAATTACAAGTTCTTAATTAAATAACCATCCTTAAGAGTGTAGGTTTCTATAGGTTACTTATGGTGTAATTTTACACTATAAGTAACCGTTTTGTAAATAGGTCATATCGGTAAATAATCACTTTAATAATAATTGTTTATGTTAGAAGGGGGTGTTAGCACTGGGGTTCTTCATTTTGAGACTGTAAGAAAACATCTTTGCAGCTTTATGTATACGAAAATTTAAAACATTAGCTAAAAGGGAAATATAAAAAGCTTGAGTATTTTCCAAAAGTAAAGGAACAAGTAATTAAACGCAAACATAGTAGTGAATTAGTGGATGAAACACTAAAGGAGATTGAATTTAGCGAGATTAAAGAAGTAAAGGTATGGGAACCAAGATATGTATGAACAGAAAGAGCAATTATTAAAAGATTTGCGGGGAAGAACAGTATAATATTTTCCACGAGTTAGACGATGAAGAATTAATTAATAAGGGAGCTTTATCAAATGTTGAGAGGAGCTATTCGAAGATTGAGTGATTCTGTCTGTCAGTTCAGCGTTTCTACACGTCGATTCGATAAAAAAAGCTCTCGTTTACTTTATCAAACGAGAGCTATAATTATTTTTTGTGGCACACGTATACCCTTTTGTATAATGGGTGCCTAATCTTCTTCTTTCTGAAATAAGAGTGACCTTAAACTTCTACTCCTTCAGTTTCCATACTTTCTGCTGACTTATCCTCTTTATAGGAACTACGTTTTACTACAGATAAAAGTAATACTAAAATACTTACAACAGCAATCCAGCATAAGGTAACTGCTGCTGTGCCCCAAAGTTCTCCACTGAAGAAAAGAATCTCCTTTAATCCTTCAAACATAAAGCGGAATGGTAACCATGGATAGATCCAATCAGCGTAAAAACTAGGTAACATTTCTGGTGCAATTTGTAGAAGCGGTAAACCAAAGAACATTAGTAGAATAAAAATTGGTAAACTCGCAAATTGAATCCATGTAGTGATGGCTAGTATTAATAATATAAAGGTTGCGCAAGTCAGTGATAAAAATAGAGCAACATGGTTAAAATCTGCAAACTCATAATCTAGCATCCATGTGGAGTACCAAGTTAATAAATAGCCTCCAAATAAACCTATGATTATGGCAATCAAAGCCTGTAATCCACGGAATTTTAGTTGCTCCAATACAGAATTAAACTTGCGATTTCTTCCCGTAAACCATAAAAGAATAGCACTGATTAAACTACTCATCCAAATAGGCTGGAAGAATGAAAGTGGTGCATTGCTTAATTTACCAGTTTCATGCACATTGACTATTTCACTTTGGATAGGCGTTGAATAAGTACGTGCTTGATTAGCATTTAACGGAATATTATTTTTTTCAGTAACAGCTAATAATTGGGCGCTGACATTGTCATTCATTTTTTCGACCATTGTAGATAAAGCTTGTGTAACTATAGTTGCAACGTTTGCATTTTTCCCTTGGTTTATATAAATTTTTAGCGTTGCTGATGTAGGGCTTGGTGTTTGGAATGAAGCATACTTTTCAGAAAAATCTTTAGGGATATAAATAGTTCCATACAATTCTTGATTCGCTAATTTTTCATTCATTTCTTGCTCACTTTTTAATACTACCCATTTAAAGGGCGATTCCTTTGTTGCTTGAGAATTTTTTTGAATCATCTCGACAAAAGTTTGCCCCATGTTGCCTTCATCCTCAAGAACAAGACCGATTGGAAGATCTTTAGGTGATGAATGGGCTCCAGGGATTTGTGTTGCTACAAAAATGAAGGATAATAACAGTACAGCAACAAACGCTATACCGAAAAACTTATTTTCTTTCATAATAATTCTCCTTTCAGATAATGTACATCGTGTTGATTATTTCTTAGCCTGATTATATACTCTATAAAAATCACTTCCTATAATCAAAAATAGCCAAAGTGTTCAATACTCAACATATAAAAAAATATGTTCATTAAAAGGGAGGAATGACTCCATGTCAAAAACGGATCGACGAATTATACGAACGAAAAGTGAGATTAAACAAGCATTTTTCTCTTTGCTTTCTGAAAAGAACTTTGAAGCCATCACGGTTCGAGATATTACTGAGCGTGCCAATATTAATCGCGGGACTTTTTATCTACATTACGTAGATAAATACAATTTATTAGAACAGTACGAGAACGAAATTTTTGAAAAATTCAACGCTATTTTAGATGAAACTACAATTTTAGTTATAGATATCAACCAGTTTAAACAAGAGCGATTGCCTGTAATGACCCAAATTTTACATGTGTTTTATGAAGAAGCTGATTCCTTAAAATTAATATTAGGTCCAAATGGTGATCCATTTTTCTATGAAAAAATGAGACAGTTTTTTGTGAGATATTTCAATGCTTATCTTGGTAATCGTACTGATAAAAGCAAATGGAAGTTCCCAATTGAATTAACATTAGCGTATAACTCAAATGCAATTTTGGGAGTAATTACGTACTGGCTACAACACGATACACAACAATCACCAGAGGAAGTAGCTACGATGTTGATAGAAACAATATTAAAAGGAACTCTTGAAGCTAGTGGAATGCGTTCAATTATTGAAAAAGAAAGTGAGTTGGGGAGATAAAGAAGTCCCTTGAATTTTGCTAAGATTTAAATCATTGAAAACTCAACGCTATTTTCAGTATCACTGCCAATTATTATAAGAGAAACTTATGGAAATTAATAATTAACATTGATTTTACTTATGTATTGAATGGTTGTAAAATAATGTTAGCGAGAATCTCCATAAAGATTGGTATAAAAAACAGAAAAGAGTGATGAAGATGGGCATTGATTTTCACAATAAGGACAATCAAACTACTTATACAACTCGACAGGCTGACCACTCGTGGATGGAAGCAATGAAAGAACTTGTCCCTATCAAGAATACTTCGAAGGCTGCAGATATTGGCTGTGGCGGAGGAATTTACTCAAAAGCATTAGCAGATATGGGCGTAGCTTCTGTAATAGGTGTGGATTTTTCACAGGCTATGCTCGTTGGGGCAAAAGAAAATTGTAAAGACTATCATCCTATTACTTTCAAGCAAGGAAATGCATTGGCTACAGGCTTAGACAATGCCAGCTTCCAGTTAGTATTGGAACGAGCTTTAATTCATCATATCCAGGACTTAAAAGCTTGTTTTCAAGAGGCATATAGAATTTTGGAGGATAAAGGGGTTTACATTATCCAAGACCGTACACCTGAAGATTGTTTATTAAAAGGTGATGACTACCATATTAGAGGCTATTTCTTTGAGCGTTTTCCAAAATTAAAGGAACAAGAAATTACACGCAGACATAGTAGTGAGCTAGTAATTGAGACACTTAAGGCAATTGGGTTCAGCGAGATTAAAGAAGTAAAGCTATGGGAAACTAGAAGTGTGTATGAACAGAAAGAGCAATTGTTAAAAGATTTGCGGGAGAGAACAGGCAGAAGTATTTTGCACGAGTTAGACGAAGAAGAATTAAATGAATTAGTGAATTATATTGACAAGTCGATTTTAACTGAGGGCTCTATCGTTGAAAAGGACAGATGGACCATATGGAAAGCAGTGAAATGATTATTATATGAAATGTAGAAATGTAGAGAGGAGCTATCCATAAGTTCGGCATTTCTATCCGTTGATTCAATAAAGTCTAGCTCTCGTTCTTTTTCAAACGAGAGCTTTTTTCTATTTATTCGCCTACTAATGCGAGAAGGTATTTGTCTCGATCTGCTTCCTCCTGCATTTTATTATCGACCAGCATTGCACCGTTTCTCACATTTGTCATATCACGATCAACTAAAAATTGAACATTCACTTTCGCGGCTTTATTATTGACAGGACAATCTCCTTTAAATTCTACAACATCTTGTCCTTTTTGAGTTTCAAAATACACCCAGTATGGATTTTGACAAGCGCTAGCAAAACCCGATTCTATTGTTTTACTACTATTTTCGAATGAATAGTTTTTTACATATGTAATATATTCATTATCTGTAATGTCCTTTTGTGGACCGTAAAAATACCAGAACACCCCTAAAATTCCGATTGGCACAATCCACAGTATATTCCTTTTGCTTAATTTCCCCATATTTGAAGCCCCCTTTATTAAAATATTTTATCATCTTTATACTGATTTTTGCTAGCTTACTATAATATTTTCTAGTTTATGATTTAATCTTATAGACAACGTATTAAGGAGGGATATGGATTTTCCTCCGCCGTCTAAAGTTTGTTGATGAATTTTGTAAATAAAAGAAACTATGTGGCTTATAATGACGTCATTTATGAAAGTAAGCAGGTATTAAACTGGAATTATCTGAATTAAGTCTCTACTTTTGGACAACTATAACACTAAGCTCACGTTTACCTTCTTTTTATTAGAGGACATTACTTGCTACATTTTTAATAATGAATTGGAGGCACTTTATTTTTTACTGAGGAAAGAAATCAATATTAAAGCAAGGAGATTTACAAAATGAATTATGGAATTTTTCAATGGATTAATGATATAGCTGGTCGCTATCCTTTTCTTGATAAAGCGATGATTTTCATCACTGATAGCGTTCCTTATGTCGTAATCGTATTTATGTTATTTTTATGGTTTACTGCAAACAAGGAAAAAAGGGCAGAAAAACAATATACTGCAATATACATTGTCTTTACATGTTTACTTGGATTGGGTCTAAACGCACTCATCCACTTTGTCTACTATCATCCACGACCATTCATAACGTATAATGTTCATCAGTTAGTACCGCATGCTAATGACTCTTCGTTTGTAAGTGATCATGCCGTATTAGTTTTCTCTGTAGCATGTACATTGCTTTTACGTAAAGATTCGTGGAAGTATCCTGTATTAGTATGGGCTATCCTAGTAGGGATTTCACGTATCTTCGTCGGCGTACATTATCCAGCGGACGTGATTGGCGGAGCCCTTCTGTCATTAGGGGCAAGTTTTGTCATTATCAAGTTCTCCAATAAATTGGAGCCGGTCGTTCAAGTCCTATTCACTATCTATAACAAACTTACGAAACGTATCCCTTTTTTGGCAAAATTCGGCCATAAAGATTCAAGTCAGGGAAATTAATAAGCAAAGATAGAGAGTCACATTTACATGTGGCTCTTTATTTTGTTTACTCTTTACTATGAAATAGCACCCTAATGGAATAACTAAAATTGATTTTATAATTAAAAATTTCTTCTTTACTTAAGCCCTATTACTTTAAGTGCGATTCTTCACAATCTGCATGTTAACTTCTTTCGGCAAGTGTCCAAACATCCGCCGAAAGAAGTTAAAGCCTTCGGACGCCATTATGCCGAGGCATAATTGATTGTGCACTTGTTTAGGAAAGAACACTATAGCTATTACTCATAGTTTGCGGATGAGGCTCTTGTATTTTTAAATTAAGTCAACTTGACATTTGAAAAGGTGGAGTTGATATGATTATTATATAAAGAGAAAGGGAGCAAGCTAATGAGGTAATAAAAGGCGACCTTCATTACAGAATGCTAACTATTTTGATGTAGAGTTATAAGATTCAGTTTAATGTAGTTCGAAAAAAATGGTGTCAACTTTTCTCAGACTTCACTTAAAGAAATAAATCGTAAACATATACCTTTTGAAATGTAAATGGAATGTTTAAAAGGTTAAGTGTTAATAGGGAAGCTTCCATTTGCTTGGTAAATTAAATACAATATAACTAAGAATCAATACTGAAGTCTGTTCTTGATTGAAAAAGTAGGTTGGTATAACAGTACATATTTCGGTAAAGGTTAAAGTATATTTGTGGAATACAAAGAGGTGTTTATTATGAAGTCTTATACACAATTTGAACGAAGAAAATACATATTAGATGAGCTAGATCAATACAATCGTGTGATGGTCAATGATTTAGCAAAAGTGTTAAATGTAACGACAGAAACCATCCGAAGAGATTTAGATTTGTTGCATAAAGAAGGCAAGTTAACAAAAATACATGGTGGGGCTCTAAAGAAAAATGACCATACCGTGGAATTATTTTTTAATAAACGTCGCAATGAAAACATTGATGAAAAACGAAGAATAGCAATGGCAGCAAGTAAATTGATAGAGGATAATGATATTATTGCCATTGAAGTAGGAACAACTACGCTGCAAATATTGGACTATATATATGACAAAAGAAACATAACCATTTTGACAAACTCCATACCTGCAGCTAATAAAATTATTGAGCTAAAGGAACAGTATGAGTCATTTGATTGCAAACTTATAGTAGCTGGTGGAATGTTAAATACAAATTCATTAGCATTGTCTGGTGATATGACGTTAAACTTCCTTGATCATTTTACGGTTAATAAATTGTTTGCTTCTTGTGATGGAATCTCATTAGAAAAGGAATTAACATGTACGTATATTGAAGACGCTCAAATATTTAACCGCTTAAAGAAAAATGCAAGACAAGTTGTCATGATGGCAGATGAATCTAAATTCAACTTAATGAAATTTTATAAAAGTGGAAGTTTTGAAGATATCGATTTATTATTTACGAATGCTAAACTCGATACAGAATGGCAAAGTGCTTTAGAGGTAAAAGGTGTAGAAATAATAACCGTATAGAAGAAAAATGATAAATCAGGCGTGTTTATATAGGTTTGTGATTGCCTAATATAAGGATTTTTTGTTGATGTTTTGCTAAAGTATGCCCAATTTCAACTGGTTGTAGTGAATGGCTACTTGAGTGCTCCTAGCACAGATGATTAAACGAAAGAATTAAGTAGGGAAACAATTTTGGGGATGCTCATATTACCCAATGTGTCGTAAGACAAAAATATTTAATAAAACCTACTTTGAGTATTAGGGAAACATTTCACAAGTAAGAGCGTTTTTTAAACAGGCACATTCGTATGAAGCGAAAGTGCCTATTTTATTTGTATTTCTACTAAAGTATTTGTTGCAATTAAGGAAGTCACATTACAGGCAATTTTTCTTCTTTTAAGTAAGAAAATATTCTGAGTAAAATAATAGACCCATCCTAGCAATAATCGTTGTAGAATAAATTTCACTCATGAATAATTGCTCATTTCATTTTTAAGCTGATTTCTTTTGTTTTTGGTCTAAAAGATGACAAAAGAAAGTTAATAGACTTGCACAGACTGCAACTATTCCACCGACCCATGTTATATTCAATAAATTCCCTTGATGGTATACAATTCCTCCTAATGCAGAACCAAAAGCGATGCCTACGTTGCTTGCCACTGGCATAAGTGAAGCAGCGAGTCCTGTAGCATTTGGCTGATAAATTCCGGCAAGGTCTATTAAATATAGCTGAGTAGATGTTGTTAAGAGGATGGCCATTAACGACATTAGGCCAATGTTTACCAGTCCTAAAATAAATTGATTTGTCGTCCAAAATAAACTTGTCAGAACAACTGCCTGTACGAGAAAAACAAACCGAAGGCGACCGATTGCATTGTGGTTGGCAATTTTACCGGCGAGGATGTTGCTGAAAATCGAGATAAATCCGTAACCAAATAAGATTAAACTAATTGAATTATTTGGTGCTCCCATTTCCTTTAAGATAGGAACAAGGTAAGTAAAGACGGCATAAGTTGCGCCAAACCCGAGAGCAGGAATGAAAAAAGCCATCAAAATTCGTGGCTTGGTCATTAAAGAAAACTGATCCCGTATCGAACTGCGTACTTGGCTGAGATTATTAGGTAAGACAAAAAAGGAGGCCGAAAACGCCAATACTCCTAGGAAAGTGGTTAACATGAAAGTGGCATTCCAACCGTACCATTCTGCGATTACAATACCAATTGGCACTCCAACGACATTTGCAAGTGTGAAGCCACCGAAAACGAATGATATAGCAAGTCCGCGTTTTTTAATGGGCATGGTTTCACTTGCAACAATCATGGCTAGGGAGATTAATACCCCTGTTATTATCGCTGTCATAATCCGAAGGGCAAGGAGCATGATGTAGCTCGTCGAAATTACGCACAAAGCATTCAGGACGATGAAAGATCCTATCAAAAACAACATCCATTGACGCTTTGGAAAATGACTTGTTGCTGACATCACTAGTGGTGTGGCGATGGCAAACGTAATGGCAAACGCAGAAACGAGTGTGCCTGCTTTTGCATTTGTCATATGTAGGCTTGAAGAAATATCTGTTAAAATTCCGACAATAACAAATTCGCTTGTCCCGAGAACAAATGTTAATAAAGTAAGTGTTAAGATGAGCAACCAATGTCGCTTGGATAATTTTATGGGGTGCATAAATACCTCTTTTCTTAGATGAATGTAAAATGTGTCACATAGTAGATACACAACCTGAACATCTTACCATAAAATTTTATGTGAGAAAAACCCTTTCTTAATCAATGGATTACCAGAATCGACATGGCTGCAGAGTTAAATAAGAGCATGTTTTGATCCATTTTTAATATGCTCTTTAGATTTGTTCGCATGTCAGGGTTAATATCGCTAATTGAAAGCTACACCTGAAAATAAATCCAGCTATTTCTCAATGACTACGAGAAATAGTTTTTTTTTATTTTATTTTGGTTTTTATGTTGTTTTACTTTGTTTATATGTTTATTTTTACAACTTGTTAATGAAATTACAACATCTAATTAATAATTGGGCATTACAATGTGAATCAGGAGGTGACATGAATGCAAATAAAATTTTCAAAGGCTGCGTTCTTTTTATTACCGGTTGGAATACCTCTTACACTCTTTTGGATTATTCCGAATTTGTTTAGTTTAGGTATTAGTTTTACAGACTGGGATTTCATGACAAATGGTTTTCATTTTGTTGGTTTAGATAACTATTTCAATTTGTTTACCCAGTCAGCTTTTAAGCAGGCATTGCTAAACACTCTTTATTTTGGATTTGGGACAGTTATTCCAACGATTATATTAGGATTAGGTTTTGCTTTGTTCTTTAGAAAAAATTTCAGAGGCTCTGCCATTTACAAATTGATGATTTTTTCGCCATGGGTAACACCAACAGTAGCTGTATCGATTGTATGGTCACTTCTTTATGAACCGAAATTAGGTGTTATCAATACGGTGCTAGGCTTGGTAGGGATACCTGGATTGGATTGGCTTAAGAGTAGTGAAACCGCAATGCTAGCAGTCATTATTGTAACGGTTTGGAAACTAGTTGGATGGACAATGATTTTCTATATTGGAGCTTTAGAGAAAGTACCTGACAGCTTATATGAAGCGGCCGGTATTGACGGAGCTAATGCATGGCAGAAGTTTCGACATGTAACACTTCCGATGGTTTCACCAACAACCTTTTTCTTAATTGTTGTGAATACGATTGTATCGCTGCAAGCATATGATCAAATTAAAATCTTAACACAAGGTGGACCGAGTGGTTCGACAAGAACATTACTCTATTTATTCTTCCAACAAGCGTTTGAACAATTTGATATGGGATCCGCGACAGCCATCGCATTTATCATATTAATTATTACAATCCTATTATCGTTTATAAACAAGATAATAGGTGACAAGTGGGTGAATTATTAAGACATGAGTAATCATAAAAAGACACCGAAAATTTTAAAGCATCTCTTTTTAGCTTTATCGAGTATCTTGTTTGTCTTTCCTTTTATTTGGATGGTCCTTAGTTCGTTTAAAACATCCAGTGAAGTACTACAAGGTGGTTTTTGGCCAAAAGAATTTCATTGGGAAAATTATCAAGAAGTATTAGGAGTCATTCCTTTTCACACTTATATATTTAACAGTTTCTATACTTCATTGATTATTACAATCTATGTTCTTATGTCGTCAGCGCTCTTTGCTTATATGTTGGCATTTTATAAGTTTAAAGGGAAAGAATTAACGTTTGGCGTTGTTATGGCAACATATATGATTCCAGGCGCTGTATCGTATGTCCCTGTGTATGTGATGTTAGCAAAAATGGGAATGTTAAATACCCATGTTGGATACATTATTTCTTTATCAGTTAGTGTATTTGGGATTTTTTATTTAAGACAAGCGTTCCTGAAAGTTGGTCATGAAATTGTAGAAGCAGCCAAGATAGACGGAGCAAGTGATTGGAAGATTCTTTGGAAGATTGTCTTCCCGATGACACGATCATCATTTGTGACACTAGGTTTAGTGACATTTATCGAAAACTATAATAACTATATTTGGCCAGCGCTAGTATTAAAAGATAACGATAAAAAATTAATTACTAACGGGATTGCTGATTTTTTCATTAATAGTTCATTAGGTAGGGATTGGTCACACATTATGGTGGCAAGTACAATTGCTACAGTCCCACTCTTACTTGTATTTTTAGTATTACAAAAATGGTTCCTCTCAGGTGTTTCTGATTCTGGAATAAAGGGTTAACTAATTTTAAAGGAGGTATTTCATGATGAAGAAATTATTAACGCTTTTTATGGTTGTATCATTATTTGTTAGTGTTCTTGCAGGTTGTTCTGGAGGAGAAGGAAATACAGTTAAAGTAACTAAAGAAGGGGATAAAATCGTTGTCCCATTCATTAACGGAGTTGGGGGGGCACTTGCTGATCGTTTAGATAAAATTGTGATGGATTTCAATCAAAGTCAGGACAAGTACGTTGTAAAAACGACAAAAGCAGGCAACTATGATGAGTCTTATCAAAAGCTTCAAAGTGGATTTGCGGCAAACAATCAAGAAGCCATTGCTTTACTAGGTTCAGACGTTATTCAAAACTATATTAACAAAGAGCTAGTTGTACCAATCGATAATTTTATAAACAATGATAAAGAATTAAAAATAGACGATTATGGTAAAGGTTTTGTTAGTCAAGCAACAGTTGATCGGAAATTATATGGAATTCCTTTATATGGTACAACTCAGATTCTTTATTATAATAAAAAAGAATTAGAGGAAAATGGTTTTACTACAGATGACTTAAAGACATGGGAAGGAGTAGAAAAGGTAGCCAAGAAAGTATCAAAACGTGATGAAAATGGAAACGTTAAATACGCAGGCTGGATGCCGATTTGGGGTACGACAAACTTAATTGATTCGGTTCTAAGTGCTGGAGGAAACGTATTAAGTGAAGACGGAACAAAAGTTTTAATTAACGATGAAACATGGGTAAAGGTATGGGAGAAATACCGTACTTGGCTTCATGATGATAAAATCATGAACATTCATACAGGTGGTACTGGATGGGAATATTGGGATAACACAATTATTGATTTTGTGGAAGGTAGAACGTTAGGCTATACAGGTTCATCGGGTGACCAAGGATTTGTCTATAAATCGTTAGGTGAGGGAATGGATGAGACTGAAAGATTGGCTACATTTGGAGCAGCTCCACAACCAGGCTGGGGTGACCATAAGCCAGCACCTAAATTAGAAGCTTATTTTTTAACATTAACTAGAAATACCGATCCAGAAGTAGCACAAGGTGCATATGAGTTTATGAAATTTGCGACAAGTACTGAGAAAACAGCTGAATGGTCAATGGAAACAGGCTATATCCCTGTTCAAAATAATGTTACTGATTATAAGCCTTATGCTGATTTCGTGAAAAAACAACCACAGGCGTTAATTCCATTAGAGCAAGCGAATAAATATGGAGTTTCACCATTTATCGATCCAACAGGCGGTAAAATCTATGATGCATTAGATATAGCGAAAGATAAAGTAGAAATCGAAGGAATCTCCGCTAAAGAAGCGTTAGATGAAGCAGCGAAAATTGCTCAGGAAGAATTAGATAAAGTTAAAAAGAAATAATAAACTTTTCGAAGAGAAATGGAGGTTCTTCTCTTTTGAATGAAAGAAGTGCCTTCATTATTTCGTGATTGAGTCTTATAGAAAGAGAATAATAGATTTAAGTTTTAGGAGGCAAAGTAGATGAAGAAAGGAATTATTTTCGATAAGGATGGGACATTAATACAGCTCGATACGGTTTGGTACAAAATCGTTGATTGTGTGCTTAATGATATATTTCAAAAGTATCCGAATGAAAAGAACAAACGAGATGATTATAAGCAGATTATAGGAATGGACAATAATGATTTCGAGAGTTCGAGTTTACTAGCTAGTCAAACGAATTCTTTTATTGCAGCTGCATGGTATTCAATTTTGGAAGAAAAAAATATTAAAAAAGAGGAATTTATACACGATGTTTGTGCATCATTCAAAAAGCATTCTACATCAGATGACCTCGTATTTACAGAAGTAAAAGGTGCACAAGAAACTTTAAAGTATTTAAAAGACCATGATTATATTATCGGTATTGTGACAGCAGACGATGTAGATGCAGCTGTTCATTCGCTTAAAATGACTAATCTATATGAGTATATAGATTTTTTAGGAGCAGATGATGGAATCAATAAACCTAAGCCTAATAGTGAATGTTATCATATTTTCAAAGATAAATTCCTACTGAATGATGAGGAAGTTTTAATGGTAGGTGACACGTTAACTGACATTCGATTTGCACGAAATAGCCGTATTGAAGTAGCCGGGGTTCTTTCTGGTGCATGCAATAAGGAAGATCTAGAAGGAAAAGCTGACTACATTATCGATAGTGTTAAGGACATTCAGAAAATTTTATAATACTTTGTTATTTATTGAGAGATATCTATCTAGCTAAATGCAATGCCTAAATTGATTACACAGAAGGTGAAAAGGATGAAATTAGGGTTAGAAACGGAAACCTATCATTTACTTTTTCAAAATGGTCGAATGGATGTTTTCGACTTTATTAGAAAAACAGCGGAACATGGTTTGGATGGGGTAATGATTAATGTCATTGCTTATCCCGGCGATAAATATTTACATCCTAAGTGGGGTGCTCTTGGCGGTGCTGAACCTGAACATCTAGATAAGGTGCGTAAAGAAATTAAAAAATATGGATTGTACGCAGAGATTGACGCAAGAGGAACAGAACCAGAGCATTTATCTGAGGTTATTGAAGTAGCACATAAAATTGGAGCAGATGTGATTCGGACGTATTGCTGTCCAGGGATATATGATAAAGATTTACTAGATCAAGCACCAAACAATATAAAAAAAGTTGTGCCACTTCTAAAAAAATATCGAATTAAATTGGCTGTTGAAAACCATGAGGAAGAAATAGCTGACGAAATCATACAGATTGTAAATGAAGTAAACAGCAACTGGGTAGGAGCTCATTGTGATTTTGGAAATTCAATGATGGCATGGGAAGACCCAGTGGAAGCAGCAAGAAAGCTTGCTCCGTATACGTATACAACCCACTTTAAAGATCATATTATCATCGAAGCGGAAGAAGGGTATAAAGTGTGCGGTGTTCCGGCAGGACAAGGAAATATCGATTTAGACGAAATCTTTAAAATTATGGTGGAGCATTCCCCGTTAACAAGAATTAATATCGAAATGTGTTATCCGTATGTAGCTAGATTTAAAAGAGAGAAAGGGACAGGTGGTGTTTCGGAGGTAGGAGAAGGTGCATTTAAAGTAGAGAATCCTCCATTTGATCGCCATGTAATCGAGCCAGAAAATTATTACTATCCTCCTGAAGAACATTTAGAAGAGCTGATCGAAAAACAAATTCAAGGTGCTGAACAATCGATTAAACATGCAATACTGCTTAGAGATAAGTATTGTAGATAACGTTAATTTTTAGGCACAACACCAAAAAATTTGGAATCATATTTGTTAAAACATATGCAATGTCTATAAGTTGATTGGAGTGGAGGCTGGGCGACTCCTTGGGGATCAGCGGCTCATCGGACGCCCCCAGGAAGCTCTGCTCTGTGCGAAAGCAAAGCGGCAGCTACAAAGCGCCCAGCCGGAACGGAAATCAACCCAACATTATGGTAATGAGCTAATTTTAACTTGAAAATTACAATATTAGGAGGATATGATGGCTCAGCTATTATTCGAACATATTTATAAAAATTATGATAATGATACAACAATAGTAAAAGATTTTAATCTAGAAGTGAATGATGGAGAATTTATCGTTTTTGTAGGGCCTTCAGGGTGTGGAAAATCGACGACATTACGTATGATTGCAGGTCTGGAAGAGATTACAAAAGGGGACTTTTATATCGATGGAAAGCGTATGAATGATGTTGCACCTAAAGATCGAGATATTGCGATGGTCTTTCAAAATTACGCTCTTTATCCACATATGACGGTTTTCGAGAATATGGCATTCGGTTTAAAACTTAGAAAGTATAGCAAAAAGGAGATTGAAGAACGTGTAAAACATGCAGCGGATATCCTAGGGCTTGAGCAATATTTAGACCGAAAACCTAAAGCACTTTCAGGTGGACAACGTCAGCGTGTGGCATTAGGACGTGCGATTGTTCGGAATGCAAAAGTTTTTTTAATGGATGAGCCGTTGTCAAACTTAGATGCGAAGCTACGTGTTCAAATGCGTGCCGAAATTTCGAAATTGCACCATCAGTTGCAAACAACAACGATATATGTAACTCATGACCAAATAGAAGCGATGACGATGGCTTCACGTATAGTTGTGTTAAAGGACGGCGTCATTCAACAAGTGGGTACACCTAAAGAAGTATATGATAGCCCAGCGAACGTTTTTGTAGGAGGTTTTATTGGCTCTCCAGGAATGAATTTCTTCAAAGGGACACTAACAGAAAGTGCTTTTAAAGTTGGTGATTGGAAGCTTCAGGTCCCAGAAGAGAAACTAGAGTACTTTAAAAATAAAGGGTATATGAATAAAGAAATGATCTTAGGTATACGACCAGAAGATTTCAATAATGGTCAAACAACTTTAGACATGTCCCATCAAAATAAAGTAAATGTCAAAATTGAAGTGTCAGAGTTAATGGGTTCAGAAACATATCTCTATTCGAATAATAATGGTCAATCTTTCGTTGCACGTGTTGACTCCTCAACAGATGTGCATAACCAATCAAAGATAGACCTTATGTTGAATATGGAGAAAGCTCATTATTTTGATGCTCAAACTGAAAAAAGAATTATTTTATAAAGCCTTCAATATTGAAGATAGATTTCTTTAGAAGAATTTAAAAAAGAGATTTAGGTTTATATCTAAATCTCTTTTTGTTATATCAAAACTACTTTTTGTACATAATGATATTTCTCCATATTAACTGGCAGTAATTTATTGAATAAGATCTCTATGTAATGCTTCGGCTACTGAGGGAATGGTTATGTTATTACATGGGCTTTCGGCCATCTTTTGCAGCTTTTTAATGCCAAGGATTATGATAAAAAGATGGAAAATGGCAGATGGAGAACTTTCCATTTATCCCAGATAATTTTCGTACAAGGTGAAGACGGATTCCGCCGAATATGACCGTTCTGCACATTTGAAAGCTATTCATGCCAACCGCAAGGTTAACACCAATCAGAAGGTAGATGAAGCCATTAAAAGGCTTATAAAGGCTAATGAAAAAATAAACTTTAACAGTGTATCCAGTGAAGCTAATGTATCAAAAGCAACACTTTATAACAGCAAGGACTTCCGTACGAGGATCGAAACATTACGAGTACAGCAATCACAAGTACCTACACCAAAACAAGTAAAATGAGAAATGAACGAAAGAAATAAGGATACCCTTATCGCCTCTCTAAAAAGGAAGAACAAAAAATTGGAGGAAGAAAACAAGCAACTTAGAGAACAACTGAAAGTAGCTTATGCAGATGTTTACAAAAAGTTATGAAGGAGAACGTTGTTCTCCCTCCTCTTCCTCACTACCGAAGCATAGTCGAAGAGTCCTGATTGATTTTCACTCCACAAAAGTGCCGAAATGTAGAATAAATAAAGATTGAGATACATAGCTGATTTTGAAATAATTGTAATTAAGCAATAAAGTATTTTGCGTTTAAGGCAGATGATGAAACCCCTACCAGGCATTTATTCAGAAAATCAATAGAACGAAGAGGAGAGTTCAAATAATGAAATTGGATACAGATAAAGTCTTGCAATCTTTAACAGAGGAAGAAATTTACTCTTTCATGCGAAATGTCTTATTACGGTTGGATTTCTTAGAAACTTCGGAATACCCAGAGAAACAATTCATAAAAGACTTAATAAATTTTAAAAAAAGATATTGGGAGATGTATGAACACCGTACCGATCCCCGTAGAGATTACGAAGAACAACAAGTAAGTAAAGTTCATATCGTCTTCGATCCTTCTAGTAGTGGGACTTTGAAAGTTGCGCTACGAGATGTCCTCGCAGTAGAAGGAGAAAAGGTTATTGATATTTCTGATACATTTTCAGTGGGCCCTATTTGGCAATTACATACTGAAGAAGGTTTGCAAAACCGAAAAGAATGGTTGTTCTATCATATTAATCTAGATGAAGAATATATGGATGATTATAGAGAAAGGTTTACTAAAGTTCGTGCACAAATTGATGCCATTCCAGATGATATTCCAATCAACATTTGGTACGGGGATAATGGCCACGAACAAACGGGAGTGCGACTGGCTCTTTATTTATTAAAAGAAAAGTCGAATCCAATCATAATGATTAATGCCACTAAAGAATATAGTACTGTTTTTTCAGAAAAGAGAACAGACGGCTATCCACTTAAAGTAGCCGAAATCATACCGGAAAAATTAGCAGCCATCTATCAAGAGACTTCAACTAAAGAAATTACGCTTGTGCAGCGAAGGGAGTTAGAGGAGGAATGGCTCACTTTATCTGAAAGTGATAAAAAGCTTCGATTATGGCAAAATGATCATATTCATTCTGTATCGGAGGATTATTTAGATAACTTTATCATTCAATCCATGGAAAAACTTAATAAAGAACGGAAAAATAATGACTTTATCAAATCTGCTAGATTAATTGGTGAGGTCATTGGTCACTCATTGCAGGTTGTAGGTGATGGATTTATAGAATATAGAGTTAGAGAGCTTATCGTAAACGGGATATTTGATATAAAAGGTGTGCCTAAAGCGATGAGATTCTACGAAGTTAAGTTTCGTTCTCCCCAGATACTGACTGGTAAAGATTAATGAATGCTTAGGGAATAAAGTGTTTTTAAATATTCAACGATATTCTGCAATCTGGTCCGATTACTGAGCAAGAAGTATAAGGGTGATACATATTATACATAACTAATATGTATCATCCTTTATTTTTTATGACTTTTTACAATTTAGGTCTTGATAAATTATAAAAGTTCGATTATTTATAATAAAGATTGATATTTTGTAATAAAGTTTGATAAAAGCCCTGTATTAATAGTTTTATTGACTCTTAAACACCATCTGCATTATTCAATTAAAGGGCCAGATTGAGGAACATCTTATCCTATGGGTACAATCAGTGAGGACGGTTAATTTGTTTAATCAGACTATAAAGAAGCCTTGTCTTTTTTGTATCTTTGAAACAAATAGAAAAGGTTTGAGAGGGGTAATGGAATGGGAAAACAGGGGATAAATTCAGTTGAAAAGGTTGTAATCGGTGAAATAGAACAGATTGTATCTTTGAGAAGCAAGAATATAAATAATCCAATTCTTTTGTTTTTACATGGAGGTCCAGGGACGGCGCAAATTGTCTTCTCAAGAAAATCTCAAAAAAAGCTTGAGGAGTTCTTTATTGTTGTAAATTGGGATCAGAGAGGTGCAGGAGGATCATTTTCTACATCATTAAAGATGGAAGACTTAAATATAGAGCGATTTGTTCTTGATACTGAAGAGCTTACAACTTACTTGTTAGATAGGTTTAATCAAAAAAAGATATTTCTTGTAGGTCATTCTTGGGGGAGTATTATTGGATTGAAATTTTCTTCAAGAATGCCAGACTTAATTGAAGCATATATCGGTATAGGGCAAGTAGTAGATATGAAACGAGGAGAAAAATTATCATATAAATTTACTATAGAGGAAGCAATTCGAAGAAATAATAAAAAAGCAATAACTCAATTGAAGGCAATTGGAGAGCCGCCTTATAAAAAAGTGAACGATGGTGGAATTCAACGGAAATGGCTATCGAAATTTAACGGCTCGACATATAGCGGAAGCTTATTTGGAATTATTTTTAAAAACATATCAATGAAGGATATTAAATCATTAAAGATTATAAAGTTTATAAGAGGCTCAGTACTTTCTCTAAACTCTTTAGAAGATGAGATGAACACGGTTAACTTTTTAGAAGAAATCCCTGAAATAAATGTTCCTGTTTATTTTTGTTGTGGACGTATGGATTACACTGTACCTTCTGAATTAGTTGAAGAGTATTATGTAAAATTAAGTGCTCCACATAAAAAAAACGTATGGTTTGAGAAATCTGCACATTTACCCAACTTTGAAGAAGTGGAAAAATTCTCGAACCTTTGTATATCTTTGGTTCGAAATATATAAGTTCGCTATCGTTCTTTATAAACTTGAATAACTAATTATAATCACATTTCCATTTTAAGCAAACGGCTGCTCATATCCAAGAAAAACAAGAAATATACACTAATTTTTTATCTACAAACGGGCGCTTTATTGGAGGATGGATCTCAGAAATGCTCAAACTTTTTTATAAAAGAATGATTCAATTGAATATATTAAGAGCGTGTTTTGAACAATCTTTTTTCTAAACAATTAAAGGCTTAGGAGGTTTTTGAGTAAAAATTGAAGTGTGTTTTGTGTTCCTTCAGACTAATTATTTGGGGGGAAGTTTGCTTTAGGGGGCCGAACAAATACGCAGAACTATGGATATTTGTGTTAAAGTTCGGATTCTGCGCATAGGTTATTTGAGTTATAAGACAATTGGTTTTTTAGAAAATTAGATAGATTAATGATTCAAAACTTCAGGAACTAGGGGAGTTGATGATGCTTTCGAATCTCATACAGTGGTTATTCAATACTCATTTTTATAATTATCTGCCATATTTAAATCTCTATATGAAACTTAAAAAATTTGTTCTGCTACCAATTCTGAAAGAGTTTTAATTCCATAGTCAATTTCATCTAAGGATGCATAAGAATAAGAAATTCTTAAATATTGATCAGAGTGAAACTCATACAAATCTCCAGGGTGAATAAGTATTTTCCGACTTAAGGCTTTAGTAAAAAGCTGGTACATGGATATACCTTCATTTAACTTAAGCCAGATGAAATATCCGCCCCTAGGGATATTCCATGTACCGATGCCGGTAAAATATTTCTTTAATGCTTCAAGAGTAACATCTCTTCGGATCTTAACATTTTTCCTCATTATATCGTTATGCTGATAATAAAGACCACTAGAGAATAGTTCTGTGGTTACATTCTGGGAGAGTGAGCTGGTTCCATAATCAGTTTGCATTTTTATATCTGCCAATCTTTCAATGACTTTTTCAGATCCAACAATCCATCCAATCCTGAGACCAGGACTTAAATTCTTCGATATTCCACCAATATATAATACAAGTCCATTGTTATCAAATGCCTTTATTGGCTGTGGAGGTGGTTCATCAAACCAAAGCTCCCTATATACATCATCCTCGATAATAGGCAAACGTTCCCTCTCACACGCATCAACAAGCATTTTTCTTCTTTCAAGTGACATGACACTCCCGGTAGGATTTTGAAAAGTAGGTATTGTAAAAAGCATTGCTCCTTTTCTCCGCTTATGTCGATCAACCAATTCTTTTATTTCTATACCTTCTTCATCTAGCTTAATTCCCGAAAGCTGCATTCCGAACGATTGAAAGGTTCTAAGAGAGTATAGGTAGGATGGCTTTTCAACATATACTACTGAGTTTGTGTGCAAAAGGCCAAGGGAAATAAGCTGCAGGCTCTGCAAGACACCAGAGGTAATCAAAACTGAGGATGGATCAGCTTCTATTCCTATTGTTTTAAGGTATGTGCATACCTCTCTTCTTAGATGGATATTTCCTTTTGGTTCTTCATAACCCAGCGATGCCATCGACTTAGACAGTTTTTTTAGTACGCCCTGAATCATTTTGTTAGGTATTAATTCAGGGGAAGGCTCGCAGGACCCCATTCGGATGATATCAGGTTGGAATTCAGCCTGATTGATCTGCTGCATTATATTTTGATTTGTTTGATGTAATCCCGAAGATATATAGGGAAGCCAATTATGTGAATGATTATTGGACATTAATGTCCATGTATTGTTTATTACTTTTGTACCTCCACCAGCATTACCGCTAATAATGCCTTCAGCTGCCAGCTCTTCAAGGGCAGATACTACGGTACTTCTGTTTACACAGAAAATTTCAGAAAGTGTCCGCTGACTTGGCAATTTGAAACCAACTGGCCATTCTCCAGTTGCTATTTTATCTTTTATGAAGTTAACAATCTGTATATTCAAACGAATAGGATTATTTCTATCAGGTCTCCAGTTGATATCCAACATAAAATTCCTCCATAATCATAGTATTTTTACTATATCGTTTGGTTGGTTAAATAACAACCAAGAATGGTTGGAGACTTTTTGGTTTTGTTCAAATACAATTTCATTAACAGATATTAAAATTTTAAAGGAGAATGATAACTTTGGTACCAATAAGAATTCTAAGTGATAATGATGTTAAGAACATTCTTGATATCAAGAATACAGTAGCATGTGTAGAAAAAGCCTATGCGCTTAAAGCCAACAATCAGGTGAGACTATTCTCCATGGTATCTGAGGTAATTTTTGAGGGGAGGGCAGAAATGGATATTAAATCAGGGATGCTTAATGAAGAAGATGTGTTTGGATTAAAACTCGTTTCATGGTTTGGTGATAATAAAAATCAAGGGCTTCCAGCTATAACTGGGCTGACTATGTTATTTGATTTGAAGAATGGGTTTCCTAAGGCAATGATCAACGCAAGTTATTTGACAGGAATGCGTACTGGAGCAGCAGGTTCAATAGGCGTGAAACACCTGTCAAAACAAGATTCAAAAACACTAATGATTGTAGGTACAGGAGTTCAGGCGATATTTCAAATAGCAGCCACTCTATCTCAAGTTCAGACAATCAACAAGGTATATATATATGACCCCGTAAAATATGAAAATGCATCAAGATTCCAGTATTCAATAAGGACGGAACTAGATAAAATCATAAATGATATAAACGATACTTATAATAAGAGCTGGAAACAAAGAATTGAGTCAGTTCAGTTTGTAGCTATAGAAAATCCAGTGGAAGCTTTAGAAGAAACCGATGCAGTAATTACGATAACGCCTTCGCGAAAACCACTGATTTTTAAGGAGTGGATTAAGCCAGGCATACATTTCAGCTGTGTGGGGGCAGACATGACTGGAAAACAGGAAATAGATGAAAAGATCTTTGAGGTAGCTTCTGTATATGTAGATGATATTTCACAAGCATCGACAGTCGGAGAAACACAAAGTGCTATAAGGGCTGGTATAGTAGACAAAAACAATTTGACTGAAATCGGACAATTCATACTTGGAAATGCGAAAGGACGTACAAGTGATGAAGAAATTACGATTTTTGATAGTACTGGCATAGCATTGCAGGATCTTGCAGTTTCAAAATATATTGTATCAAAAGCAGAAGAAATGAATGTTGGGACAATCGTGCAAATATAAAATCGATATACAATTTGGAGGGATCATATTATGAAGTTAAAAGTTTATACATTAAATTCATTTGCAAAATCCATTGAGGGAGGGAACCCTGCAGGAGTGGTACTTAGCGCTGATTATCTATCAGATGAGGACATGAAAAAAATAGCAGGTATCATCGGTTTTAGTGAGACTGCTTTTGTCATGAAGTCAGACCTTGCTGACTTCAAGGTTAGATTCTTTACACCTAATGAAGAGGTTGATCTTTGTGGCCATGCAACGATAGCAGCGTTCTATACACTCTCAAGCCAAGGATATATTAAACCAGGAAAATATTCTCAAGAAACAAATGCTGGAATTTTAAATGTAGAAGTAATGGAAGACCTATCAATTATGATGGATCAAAATGCTCCAAGCTATTATGAAATAATAGACAAGGAGGAAATTGCAGATTCCTTAAATATTACTATAGATGAAATGTTGGGGGATCTACCAGTACAAATTGTATCTACTGGCCTTAGGGACATACTTGTACCGATTAGAAACTTAGATATATTAAATTCTATAAAGCCAGATTTTGAAAAAGTAACAAATATCAGCAGTAAATATAATACCATTGGTTATCATATTTTTACCCTTGAATCACTAAAGGGTTCAAATGCTCACTGTAGAAATTTGGCACCTTTATATGGAATTCCAGAAGAATCTGCAACTGGTACATCCAATGGTGCCCTTTCATGTTATCTATATAAATATGGTAAAATCAAACCTGAACATGTTATTAATATATCTGTTGAGCAAGGTTACTCTATGAAAAAACCTTCAGAAATAGTTATAGCGTTAACCACTCAAGGGAAAGAAATTATTGAGGTAAAGGTGGGCGGAAAAGCATTGAATTTGTCTGAAACAGAGATTGAAATATAATTGTAGAATATAAATTTCTAATAAATTGAAATAATAAGATAGCCGGATTAGGTGTTATGTTACATCTAGTATGGCTGTTTTTTTCTTAATTAAATATCCTTGGTAATATGTTGGCTATTATTATAGCCAATTATATTTTTAAGCATAAACTCGGGCTACATACAAAGGCACCCCCCTATATCAAAGTGGGAATTAAGAGGTCTAAACCCATTATTTCTGCGTGTTAGTATCATCTTTCTATTACAACACATGAATTCTGCTTGTCTTCAGGCTTTGTGCATATGTCGCTAAGGCAGGACACCTATTTCGCTTAAATTATTGTTGCTCTTCAACTCCCGTGAAAGAACTTAATCATCTTTCATTTTCTGTGATGTAGCGCTGGTTTTTACGCTACATGGAGGGCTAACGGGTCAGGTTAGTTGAAGTAGCAGGTTTCTTTAGTAAAATGTAGAAGTAGTTATTAAATGAAGATTTTTAGCATCGTTAGGGTTTAATGTGGGGGGAAGCATCGTTATGAAAATTACAAAAGGAATTATGATTGGAATTATTTTTGGTTTTGGTTTATCGTTTTGTATTTCCTTGATGTTTATGTTGATTGCACAGATATTGGCAGGTGGCATTACATCTTTATTTGGCGAGAGTTGGCTATATTACGCAACGATTATTCCCTTTATATTAACCTTTGCGATATTAGGATTTTATTTCACAAAACGAGAAAACGCTTCGAACAAAAAACTTTGGTTATTAAGCCTAATATCGGCATTATTTATCACACTATACAGTGGAACTATTGGTGCTATATTTGGCGAGTATGTTGTAAGGGAAGGAAGTCTTAGAACGTATACAGCAGGTGGATATACAGGTGTTAATGTAGAGGGTGTTTTAATTTGGGGAACAATTTATGCCTTTATTATGCTTCCGTTGACTACACCACTAGCACGTCTGATAATCAAAGTGTTCTTTCCTTGAAGATCATTGAGCTGTTTTAGACAGCTCTTTTTTCTTATTGTGCTAACGTGGCAGTTTTGTTGAGGAGGAGTATAATGCGTATTCTTTTTTTGCTAAGTGTTGTTTTCTCGGGAATTGTAAGTGTTGTCGGTTTTGCATTCACTAATATGACTACTACTTTATTCGACCCCACAGGTGACAATTTTGTTGGAGGGAATGGAAACCCAGGCTTAATGTTTGTTATGTTTCCGATGTTAATTATTCTTTATTTTTTCTTTGCAATGATGTTGGTTTTTGAAAAGTTACATGAACGTTTTTTAGTGAAAAGGAAACTATTTCAAACCTGCTATTCAGGGGTGTTTGTGCTGATTTCGGGAATGACGATTTACAGAATCGCTTCATTTCGAAATGAAATCAATCCGTATTTTGAATACGAAATATCCTATTTAAATACTTTTTCTAATCATTTGTTTTTTAACTTCTGGACATTTATAGCCTGTCTTTGTGTTTCAGGATTTTGCTCATTCTATTTAAAGAAAAGAATGTGAAGAAATGTACTTAAACTCCCATGAAAGAACTTAATCATCTTTCATTTTCTGTGGTGAAGAGCTTATTTTTGCGCTTCATGGATGGCTAACGGGGCAGAATAATTCAATAAAGTTTTTAGTTTTAGTGGTAAAATATGTTTATAAAGGGAGGATTTAAATGGCTAATTTTTTATTACCACTTATGGGCGTTTTTATCGTTATTGCAAATATCATTGGCTTTATATTCTACAAAAAAAAGAAAAATTTATATTCTGCTGCTTTTATAATATTGTTATCAGCAGTTTTGTTTGGGGCAATCGGTGGTGCATTAGCATTATTTATTATTCGTGATGCTTTTGCAGTATTTTACGGAATGCAACTAGCACAATATTTATTATTCAATAGTATCATCGTTTTCATTATTGCAATTTTAGTAACTATAATAAAAAGATATAACAACAGAACAACATAATTCACGACTATATTCAACTCCCATGAAAGAACGTAATCATCTTTCATTTTCTGTGGTGTAGTGTTAATTTTACACGACATGGATGGGGGGGGCTTTCCTTGAAGATCAAAGAGCTGTTTTAGACAGCTCTTTTCTTACGATTAGTCAAGTATCTATAATAACTTTCTTAACTCTCTGATATTATTTTGATAAATTGGACCATGCCGAATAAAGCCTAGTGATTTTTCGATTTTTCATAAGGCTTTAGTATGTTAAACTGATGCTACGACTGT
>NZ_JBFTHS010000057.1:0-26189 GCF_056394365.1 Lysinibacillus sp. 10T31 | reverse complement strand
CAAGAAGTGACAGCTATTACGGAGGATTTGGCATTCTCAGCACAAGGAAATGCAGCTGCTTCAGAGGACGTTGCAGCGTCTACAGAGGAACAATTAGCTTCGATGGAAGAGATTAATGCTTCTGCACAAGCGCTTGCGCATATGGCAGACGAGCTAAAACAGCTAATTAGTCAATTTAAATATTAATAGAATCTGCATAAAAAAACGCCATTCCGTTTGAGGAATGGCGTTTTTGAATAATTATCGATCTTCTTCCCAACAATCAGTATTTTTCAATTTCGGGATTGATTTTGCATAAAATACAGGATTTTTGCCTGCATTTCGTTGCATTGTAAAGTCGTCTAACACTTGGAAGGCAATTTTACCAAGTAACATGATGATCGTAATATTGATGATAGCCATTAGTCCCATGAATAGGTCTGCTAAGTTCCAAACAAGGTCTACTTGCACAAGAGAACCAAACATCACCATAGCAAGAACTAAAATACGGTAGCCAAACATCCAACCTTTATGAGCATTCATAAACTCAATATTAGATTCGCCGTAATAGTAATTTCCGACAATAGAACTAAATGCAAAGAAAATAATAGAAATAGCGATAAAGTAAGGAGCCCAATCACCTACATGTACAGCTAAGGAATTTTGTGTAAGAATAATTCCATTACTTTCACCAGTATTATAAAGACCAGCTAAAATAATGATAAACGCTGTTGCAGAACAAATCATAATTGTATCAAAAAATACACCTAAGCTTTGCACTAATCCTTGCTTTGCAGGGTGAGAGGTATTTGCTGTAGCTGCGGCATTAGGAACACTACCCATACCGGCTTCATTAGAAAATAAACCACGACGTACACCTTGCATAATAGCAATCCCAATCGCTCCACCAGCAGCTTCCCGAAGACCAAACGCTTCTGTGAAAATCAGCTTGAAAACGGCAGGTATTTCAGAAAAATTCGTCACAACAACAAAAAGGGCCACAGCTAAATAGAAAATAGCCATCACGGGTACAAGTACTTGCGTAACTTTTACAATTCTATGTACGCCACCAAAAATAATCAAGGCCGTTAACACAACTAACATAATACCAATGATGTAGGGCTCAATATGAAATGCCTCACCTACAGATGTTGCAATCGTATTCGATTGTACAGCATTAAATATAAAGCCAAAGCTTAACGTTAAAAGAATACTAAAAATGATCCCTAATTTTCGTTGACCTAACGCTTTTTCCATATAATAAGCTGGTCCACCACGGAACGTATCGCCATCCTTTACTTTGTACACCTGTGCAAGCGTACTTTCAATAAAGGCAGTCGCCATTCCTAATATAGCAATAATCCACATCCAAAATACGGCTCCAGGTCCACCTACTCCGATTGCTAATGCAACACCAGTAATGTTCCCAGTACCTACACGCGAGGCTGCGCTAATCGTAAAGGCTTGGAACGGAGAAACACCTGAATCTCCATCTCTTTTTTCCACTATTAAACGAAACATTTCAGGGAAAAGTCGAATTTGCACAAACTTTGTGCCAAAGGAAAAATACAATCCTGCAACTAATAACAATGTAATAATGAAATATGTCCATATTATATTATTAGTATCATTTACAATATTCGATATCCATTCCATTTTGCTTACCTCCAATCTCAATACGCTTTAGTCTACACTGTTTTTTTGTCATATTTCAACTTTTTGAAAATAATGAATTGTATTAATTTTTATATGATGCAATATTTGATACTGCTAGTCCAAGGTATTGTTTAGGATGTGGACATTTGATACCTATTTATACATTCGAAATAGCAATCGATTATAAATAAAGGTGATGTGTTATTTGTCAAAATTTTACTGGGTAAAAAATAATATAATGAAACGAAAGAAAAATGGAGGTTGTATAGAAAAGGAGGTTAGGTGTTGTTATTTTACTTTCTTTTGTATTGGCACTTTTTAGTGATGGTTATGTTGATTATCATATTTGCAGGAATTATCACTTTTTTATTCCCTAAGTTTCCATCTATTGTTGTATTGATCGTTAGTGGTTTAATGGGCTTTGTGTATTCCATATGCATTGATTTGAAGGACAGTAGTTTCTTTTTTATTAGTATAAATCTTGTTGTTACTTCTATCCCCATCTTATTAATTAGATATTTACTATTCTTGAAAAGAAAAGCTGAAGAAATGGAAAAAGAGGTTTAAATTTTTTTGAAAATTCCCTTATTTAAATTAGGATTATTAGTATAATAGTAGAATTAAAGGGGGAATTTGTATGAAAACAATTGGCATGATTGGCGGTATGAGCTGGGAGTCTTCTGCCGAGTATTATCGTCTGATAAATGAAGAGGTAAAGCAACAATTAGGAGGCTTACATTCAGCAAAATGTATTTTATCTTCATTCAGCAGAAGACTTCCACCTCTGAAGGTGGTTAGATGAATGCAGATATGGTTCCTTTTCAGTGGGTGTCCAAGCACCTACTGAAATAGAGGAACTCAGTCTAAGAACGCCACGTCCTGTGGCAACGACTGAGTGACCAACAACGTGTTGGCCTAAAGCCTCCGGCGGATGTCACGGATTTTGAAAGGAATGAATTGTGCAGGCACAATTCAAAATCCGGACGCAATTACGCCAAGGTGAAATTGATATAGTGTGGATTTTCAAGAAATCGAGCATTATCAAGCTGAGGGAGAGTGGTCGAAGGCAGGACAAGTGCTTGCAGAGGCGGCGCAATCTCTGGAGAGTGCAGGGGCAGAATTTATTGTTATTTGTACAAATACAATGCACAAGGTTATTGATATCATTGCAGCAAAGATAACAATACCGATTTTACATATTGCTGATGCGACAGCAACTCAAATTGAAAAAGCTAGTTTACAGAAAGTTGCCCTTCTTGGGACAAAGTACACGATGGAGCAAGATTTCTATCGAGCTAGAGTAGAGGGTTTTGGCATTGAAGTGCTTGTTCCGTTTGCTGAGGAGCGTGCTGAGGTCAATCGTATCATCTATGAAGAATTATGCTTGGGTCGAATTGAACAAACATCGAAGGACTATTATTTACAGGTGATCGAGAACCTTGTGCAATCAGGAGTACAAGGAATTATATTAGGCTGTACAGAGATTGGATTACTTATTAAACAAGAAGATGTGAACGTACCTGTTTTTGATACAACTCTTTTACATGCACAGGCTGCTGTAAAAATGGCGATTCATAAGGAGGACTAATATGTCAAGAAAAGTACGAGAAATGGGAATCGTAATCGGAACGTTATCAACTGGTGAGAAAAACTGTATTACCGATGTAGCTGGCGTGCGTATAGGTCATGTTACGCTTGATGAGAAAATTAATCAAGACGGTGCTTATGCATGTACAGGGGTAACTGCGATTTTACCACATGAAGGCAATTTATTTCAGCAAAAGGTTACTGCTGCAAGCTATGTGTTAAACGGTTTTGGTAAAACGACAGGGCTAGTGCAAGTAAACGAGCTTGGAGTAATTGAATCGCCCATTATGCTAACGAATACATTTGGTGTTCCAGCTGTAA
Organism: Lysinibacillus sp. 10T31; assembly: GCF_056394365.1. Lineage (NCBI taxonomy): Bacteria > Bacillati > Bacillota > Bacilli > Caryophanales > Bacillaceae > Lysinibacillus > Lysinibacillus sp. 10T31. Next base: position 22,646 of record NZ_JBFTHS010000057.1, on the reverse strand, counting down.
CCCAAGGAACGCTGCAATTTATGCTAGATACAAATAGTGAAATAGGTCATTCGACAGGCACTATTAATATAGTAGTTGGGGAGTGTAATGATAGTTATTTAAATTCCATTCGAGAATGTCCTATCACACCAGAGCATGCTGTAGAGGCGATTCTCAAGGCGTCAAATGAAACTGCAGAGGAAGGGGCAGTCGGAGCGGGAAAAGGAATGATGTGCTTTGGCTACAAAGGTGGGATTGGCTCATCTTCCCGAGTCGTAACATATGGGTCAACGAATTATACAGTAGGATGTATGGTCCTTAGTAATTTCGGACAAAGCTCAGAGTTTCTAGCACATCGATATATTACTTCTAATGCTAAAAGTGAATCGACATTATCTCCAACAGATGGCTCTATTATCATCGTACTTGCTACAGACGCTCCGCTTAGTAGTCGTCAACTAACGCGTGTCATTAAACGTTGCGGTATCGGACTAGGACGTACAGGCAGTCACTTTTCACATGGTAGCGGAGATATAGTCATTGGCTTTACAACAGCACATCATATCGCTCATCTATCAGATCAACTTGTTGAAACACGTATCCAGCTACGTGAGGATCATCCTATCATGAATCAATTATTTGCAGCAGCTGCAGAAGCAACAGAGGAAGCCATTTTAAATTCACTTTCGCAGGCGCAGACAACAATTGGTCGAAATGGAAATAAAGTTGAAGCATATCAATTTAAAATGGGGATGTGAAAATATCATTACACATAAATTAATAGATGAAATTATAGAGCATATTAATTTCAGCCCAATACTACCGAATGATAAACAAATGCAAAATATCTATAATTTTTCATTACGCCCGGAAACAAAAGATGATCGTAGCTCGATTTACTTCTATGCAAAACTTCAGAATGGAATTATTCGAGTCAAACAATTTTTCTATGATTGGGCGTTCCCTTATATCTATGCAGATACAAATTTAGTTAAACAAGGTTATCCTTTCGTATTAAATAATAGAGTCGGTTTTATTGGCATTGATTATAAAAATAATAAGGCTTTAAGCTATACTGAAGGATTTACAACTGTCGAAATATCTGTTATTGAAGGTGATGCCACGGACGAAGAGTTAATAGAATATATTGCAAATTTAATGTTAATAAACTTTGATTTGTCTAAACAATCATTTGCTACTGTAAGTTATACAGTTAGATATGATCAAGGAAAATGGGGCGAAGATGAAGTAACTAGAGTAAGATGGTTTAAACCAGAAACAATTAATTTGGATAATACTTTCTCAGAGACATTATTAGATTATAAGCTAGATTCGGTTGGGATTGGTAAAGAAACGAATGAAGTCCAATTGCTTTATCGACAAAAAGACAACCTTACAGATGGGTGCTGGATTTCAATAGCACCGCATACTTTAGAACAGGATTTACCAAAAACTTTAGGAAGAAATATTGGAACTCGACAAAAATGGAGATTTAGATTATTGAAAATTCCATATGAAAATAGAAAAATTGAAGTATATTATGGAGTTCAAGAAACTAAATATCCAGCAAGATGTTTCTGGTTTAGCTTTAATGATAAAATTATTCAATGTCATATTCGTTCTTCAGTACATGAAACGTCATCTTTAGTGCGTGAAATATTAATAAAAATACTATTTAGTTGGCCCGTTTAGTAGAAATATCTAGAACAGTTTACCTTCATTTTGATTACTATCAAAATGGAGGTTTTTTTAATCTAAGTAAAGAAGGGGATGTAAAAAAGGGTATCTACTATCTGAATAACATTAACAACTATCACAAACGATTAAAGGACAGGATGGATTGATCTCAAGGCGTAGCAACTAAATAATTGAACAACTACCTCGATTGGTTCGGTTTTCTTCAACAAAGTAAGAAAATGGAGGGAAAAGTCAAATGCTGCTAAGTGCTTGTCAACAATCAAGCAGCTAACAAGTCCGTCTCATCAAAAAAACAGCTCTACTCCTTTAAACTGTATTAAAACAAACAATCAATTATTTCAATTTATTTATGCATGTTCTCTTTTGTGCCAAGCAAGTGCTTTTTTCTCCATTTCTGAAACAAATGCTTTTTTAGCAGGGCTATAATCATGAGTTGACTCATATTTATTCGCTAAAGATTCTTTAAATTGACTATATCTACTAGCTTCTTCTGGATTTGCAAGAAGATAATCTCGAAAAACTATGTGACGCTTTATCTGCGGGTTATCAGATTGATAAAAATGAATATGGTGTGTCCGGTTTTCTCCACCTTTACGGAATAACCTTCTCCCCTCAATTCCCCATTCACCAGCTACATCATATTGCATTGAATTCATTTGTTCGTTGTATGTATCTATTTTTTCGATATCATTTACTATACACATCATATCTATTACAGGCTTTGCTTTCATACCTGGAATGGAAGTGCTACCAAAATGCTCAAAAGATATTATTTCATCACCAAAAATAGTTTTTAATATTTTTACTTCTTCTTCAAACATTACTTTCCAATTTCCAGTGTAATCTGATAATCTTACTTTCATTAAGCATTCTCCTCAACTTCAATTTTTCGCAATCGAGTAAATCTCTGTAACTACCATACCATAAAAAGTAAATTCCTCTTTTATATCTAAAAGTAACAATTCTTAAGAAAAGACCCTTTTAAATTTGATTCAATTAACTAAAGCGCATCATCGAAAGCTGTGGATGACATTTGTTAAAATGTATACCATCTATCTCCATTAAGTAGAAGACTCCTACCTCTGAAGGTGGGGGATAAATGTGGATGTGATTTCCTTTCAGTGAGTGTCCAAACAACTACTGAATATGGAGTTCAAGAAACTAAAAATCCTGACGTTAATCCAACTATTTGTGATGTTAATAATCCAGTGTTGCCAAGGATTCTGACCGCCGCTCAAAAATAATGAAATGAAAAAACTCCTCAACGTTAATTGAGGAGGGGGCTTACTTGAATTTTTTATTATCTACCGTAACAGGATTTTCCCAGTCATAAGTAACGATTAACTTGTCAGTTTCTTTGTTGAGAATAGTCATTTCACCTGTTTTTTCAACATTATAATCCCCAATTGTCACAAACAATGTATATTTGATGTCAAAATTATTATTTTTTTCTTTGATAGTGTCAATTTTAACATCGTTTAACTTTACATCTGTTTGGTTCTCAGTGGCAAAGTGATTTGGAAAAGTAAAAACCCCGTTCTTTTTACTTTTTTCATACACTTCTTCATTCACGTAAGGTTTTACATCCTCTAAAAGCTTTGAATTATCTGTTGGGTTCTGTGAATCTATTGTATAAATTATAGCTTTATACTCTTTTACAAAAGCTTTTACATCCTCTCCACTTACACTTTTCTCTTTTTGACTGGCACTCAATCCAACGACTGAAATGAACACCAATAATAATAAAGTTAATTTTTTCATTATGCATTCCCCCTTCGTTGCACTTTATTCAATAATATCCATTTTAGGAGAAAAATACAAAAACATAAGGTTTTTAAAATAAGGTTATCAATTGTTTAAGAAAATCCCAGTTGATGAGTGAGAATTGACATCCCCAGGAAAGCACCCAGTCGGAACGGAAATCAACGCCCAAAGTTATGGGGATGAGCTTTAACTAAGGGAATCCTCGAAGAGTTTACCTTTATTTTGATCAATATCAAAATGGAGTTTTTTTATAACCGAATTAGCCTGATTTCATTTCGTCATTTTTTATCAACTTTCGGTAATCTTCTACTTCCTCCGCGAATAAAATTCTTAAATAGGTGAAAAAACATTGTTTTTCGACTTCTTACATAAATTATTTGGCGTATGTTGTTTGAAAAGCAGAGAATAGCTATTACTCTGTAATATTTCTTTTTTTATGTAGTCAATAAATATAAGGTATGATACATTCATTAAAAACTGAATTATCCAAAAATTTTATCGAAATCTGAAATTGGAGGTGTGTACTATACATGACGCTGTTTTTCAACCTATTGAGGTAAATAAAACTTCAATAAGGGACGCAACGCCAGCAGTTTGTGAAAATGGCGAGCCGTTAATTCAAATCGGAGAAGAACATTCGAGGATTTTTATTCACCCCATTTACTATCATCAAAAAATACCAAACAGTTTACAAGCAATTTATTTACGTCAGAGTGTGTATGAACGATTAACACAAGCGCTGTTATTATTGTCTAAAAATTATAGCCTTATCTTATATGATGGCTATCGTCCTTTCCAAGTGCAGCAATTTTTGTTTACGAGTTTTTCCAAGCAAATCGCACAGCGGTTTCCTTATTTTACTGAGCAAGAGGTTGTAAAAGAAACGCGAAAGTATGTTGCGTTTCCTAGCATTGATCATGCTCATTTTGCCCCTCATTTAACAGGTGGAGCGATTGATGTGACACTAGGAGATTTAGATGGTAATGCATTAAATTTAGGTACGGCATTTGATGAAATCAGTGAAAAGTCCGCGACACGCTATTTTGAACAACATCCAGAGGAAGATTGGGAAGCCTGTGTTCATCGACGTCTTCTATATAACTGTATGACAATGGTTGGCTTTACGAATTATTCAGAGGAATGGTGGCATTACGATTTTAATAATGTTTCATGGGCAAGACGTGTAGGTGCGCAAGAAGCTAGTTATGGGGCTGTAGAAGCAATTATCCAAGACAATAAAGTAAAGGAGTTTCGATTTCTATGAAGGTCTATATTAGTGCAGATATTGAAGGGATTACTGGCACAACAGCTTGGAGCGAGACGGAGCTAAACGCGCCAGATTATCAGTTTTTCCAAAAGCAAATGACAAAAGAAGTAGAAGCCGCTATAGAGGGGGCTATTCTTGGTGGAGCAACCGAAATTTTATTAAAGGATGCTCATGATTCAGCACGCAATCTTGATATTTCTAATCTACCAGTAAATTGCAAGGTTATTCGTGGTTGGACGTATGACCCGATGTGTATGGTTGCGGGACTTGATAAGAGCTTTGATCGGGCAATTTTTATTGGCTATCACAGTAAAGGAGGAAGTGAACGAAATCCTTTAGCTCATACGCTTTGTGTTTTTGCTGATGTGAAAATAAATGGTGAGTACGCGAGTGAATTTTTAATTAATACGTACGCGGCTGCTTTGCATGGTGTTCCCGTTTCGTTTGTCAGTGGAGATGTGGGGTTAACAGAGGAAATTCGAACTATTAATGATAACATCATCACGTTTGCCACGAAAGAAGGGATAGGAAATGCGACCATTAGCGTGAGTCCACAGCTGACTATTATGGAAACGAAACGACTTGTTGAGGATTCGATGAAGGTGGCACGTGGAGATTTACAAGTGACATTACCAGAGCGTTTTGTAGTGGAAATCATTTATCGTGAACATTCACGAGCGTATCGAAATTCTTTCTATCCGAATGCTACGTTTAAACCACATAATACAGTGGAATTTGTAACGGATGATTTTTATGAGGTGCTTCGAATTTTACAGTTCTTAACATAAGTAACTTAAAGGTAGGTGAATGGATGAAAATTAAAAATATTGTCGTGGGGAAGGTGGAGGCCCCGCTTATAACCCCGTTTAAAACAGCACTGAGAACAGTGCATAGCATTCACAATATTGCCGTCTATGTTCACGCTGATGATGGGCAAATAGGCATCGGTGAAGCGGCACCGACTGCAGCTATTACTGGTGAAACACTAGGGTCTATTTCTCACGCTATAGAAGAGTATATAAAACCAGCCATTATCGGAATGGATATTGAAGAATTGACAGAAATCATGGAGCGCATTGACAACAGTATTTATCAAAATACCAGTGCAAAAGCAGCGGTAGATATGGCAATTTATGATTTATTTGCTAAACACTATCAAACACCTCTGTATAAATTATTAGGGGGCTATCGGAAAGAATTAATAACAGATATTACGATAAGTGTAAATGATACTGAAGAAATGGTGAAGGATAGTATAGCCGCTGTACAACGAGGTTTTCAAATTTTAAAAATCAAGGTGGGGAAAGATCCAGCGGGTGATGTTGAGCGAGTTGTTGCCATTCGTGATGCAGTTGGACACGCCATAACATTACGAGTTGACGCAAATCAGGGCTGGACACCGAAGCAGGCTGTACAAATTATTGGTGCACTTGAAGATGCAGGTGTGAATGTTGAATTGGTTGAGCAACCTGTTCATTGCCATGATCTAGTAGGAATGCAATTTGTGACGGCTAATACTTTGACAAATATTTTGGCGGATGAAAGTGTTTTCTCTGCAAAAGATGCCTATACAATTATTGAAAAGCGAGCTGCGGATTTGATTAATATTAAGCTCATGAAAACAGGAGGTATTTATCAAGCGCAGAAAATTTGCCACATTGCGGAGGCGAACGACATACCATGCATGATTGGTTGTATGCTAGAGACCAAAATTAGCGTTAGTGCCGCTGCACATTTTGCCGCATCACAGAAAAATATCACGATGGTAGATTTAGATGGACCAAGCTTATGTTTGAAAGATCCTATTGCAGGTGGTCCAATATTTGAAAATGATCGAATTAGGATGACGGATGCTGTTGGAATTGGCTTTCCATAATAAAGTGCAACTGCAATCAGTGAGGGGCCATCATCCCACTGACTGTAAATAGAACCAATCGGGCTTTATGGATAGTGGATCTCTCACTTAGGCTTCACTAAAGTGGGATTTTTACTGTCACTTTATGTAGATAAATAAGATTACTAGGGGGATGCTTATGATGAAAAGGTATTGGTTGCTTTTCGTGTGTCTTGTTGTGATGCTTTGTGCAGCCTGTAGCGATGATTCTTCAAGTGAAAAAAAATCAGAGTATCGTGTGGTTTATTCAGGAGAAATAAAAACGTTAAATTACTTAAAGACCTCTGAAACGAATGAGTTTGCTATGGCGGCGAACTTGGTCGATGGATTAATTGAGTATGATAAGTATGGTGTTGTACAACCAAGCTTAGCCAAAGAATGGTCATCAAATGACGATGCTACAGTTTGGACGTTCAAGCTTCGTGACGATGCAAAATGGGTTACACATGACGGTAAAGAGTATGCGGATGTTGTTGCTCAAGATTTTGTAGATGGCTTACATTATGTACTTGATGCAAAAAATGAATCATCAACAGCTTGGATTGCTACGGTCGTAAAAAATGGGGAAGCCTTCTATAACGGTGATATGACAGATTTTACGAAGGTTGGCATAAAGGCAATAGATGAACATACAGTAGAATATACTTTAGAAAAGCCAACACCTTACTTCCTATCTATGTTGAACTATGTCTGCTTCTTCCCAGTTAACGGTAAGTTTATAGCGGAAAAAGGTGATAGTTTCGGTACAACTAATGATAATTTCCTTTATAACGGATCTTATATTTTAGATAAATTTGAACCGCAAAACGAGCGAGTACTTGTGAAAAATGATACGTATTGGGATAAAGACCAGGTCCTGATTGATCGTATTCGCTATAAATATAATAAAGAAGCGGCTACAGTTGAACCAGAATTATTTTTACGAGGAGAAGTCGATTCAGCTAGTATACCAACTTCTATAATTGATGAGTGGTTTAAAGATGAAAAGAAAAAATCACAAATTCGTCAAACACAAAATAACTTCTATACGTATTTCTATGCATTAAACTTTAACCCGCAATTTGATGCAGAATACGAGCCTGAAAATTGGAAGAAAGCGGTCAATAATAAAGATTTCCGAAAATCTCTATTCCATGCATTTGACCGTGAATCTGCAATGCTAACTTTAGAACCTTATAATCCAAAAGATTTGCTTAGCAACACAATTACTCCTAAAAACTTTGTCAATGTGGAGGGAGTTGACTATACACAGTTAGCACCATTAGCTGATATTACAAATAATGACTCCTTCAACAAGGAGAAGGCATTGGAATACAAAGAAAAAGCGAAAAAAGCCCTAGAAGGAAAAGTAACTTTCCCAGTAAAAGTGTTAATGCCTTATAACTCCGGTGGTCCAGATTGGGCAAATCGTTCACAAGTCGTTGAACAGCAAATTGAAAAATTATTAGGTACTGATTTTGTAGATATTATCATAGAGGCCGGACCATCTACAGGCTTTTTATCAGAGGTTCGTAAACCTGGTAAATTTGCATTGCTTGAAGCAAACTGGGGTCCAGACTATGCCGATCCTTCAACGTATACGGATCCATTCACTGCAGACGGTACTTATAATAAACCAGAGCTAGCTGAAGGTTATACAGAAGCAAATGGAAAATCAAAATATCAAAACTTAGTGGACGAAGCAAAGGCGACAATCGATACAGCAAAACGTTACGAGCTGTTTGCCAAAGCGGAAGCGTTTTTAATTGATGAGGCATTTGTTATTCCTTATTCAGTAGGGGGTAGCGGCTATGTTGCTTCTAAATTAAATCCATTTGAAGCTCAATATTCTCCATTTGGTGTGACTTCCGAGAAATTTAAAGGTCAGCATATTTTAGACAAACCAATGAGTAACGATGAGTTTAAAGAAGCTTTAGCGAAGTGGGAGAAAGAACGTGCGGATGCGCTAGCTAAAGCGGCAAAATAAAAACATTGAGTTTCATTGCAAGATAAATGTCATAAGCGGTGAATATTTATCTTCATTCAGAAGACCCCAATCTCTGAAGGTGGCGTGGTGAATGCAGATGTGGTTCCTATTCAACCAACTGAATGAAGATAAAGCCTCCGGCGGATGTCACGGATTTTGAACTGTGCCCGCACAATTCAAAATCCGGACGTAATTACGCCAAGGCGAAATTGATTCGAGGAGATACCGAAATAAAAAAGTCGGCATCTCCTTCAGTCTTTCTGACGAAGGAGGATGAAATGATGCTGTGGTATATAGGTAAACGTTTATTACAATCAGTTTTAACACTATTTATTATTATTACGATTGTTTTTTCATTACTACGTTTAATGCCAGAAGAAGGTTATTTAGGGGCAGCAGCGAATAAAATGTCACCTGCACAACAAGAAGTATATTTAACGAATTTAGGTTTGCGTGACCCGTTACTTGTACAATTGGGGAATTTTTACGCTAAGCTGTTTCAAGGTGATTTAGGTAAATCCGTTACATATCGGACAGATGTACCAGTCGTCACGATTATTGCAGATAAGATCATGTATTCCTTGCTATTTGGTTTAGGTGCGGTTGCGCTATCTCTTCTAATTGGAGTTCCGCTCGGAATATTGATGGCCCAGATGAAGGGACGTTGGCTAGACCGTTTAGGGACTGGCTATATTGTCATTGTCGTTGCAGTGCCAGCCGCCGTGTATTATTTAGTCATTCAAATGTATATTACAGAAATTTTTCATTTACCAATGCTTTTTGATGAGTATAATCCTGTTACTTGGATTTTACCACTGATTTCAATGGCGTTAGCACCGACTGCTTCCTATGCCATGTGGATGCGTCGTTACATGGTGGATGAACTAAACAAGGATTATATTAAGCTAGCGAGAGCAAAAGGCGTTAAAGAGCGTACATTAATGTTTAAACATGTACTACGAAACGCTTTTATTCCGATGGCACAGTATTTACCAGCAACTATTCTTTTTACCATTGCAGGTTCCATCTACATTGAATCCTTATATTCTATTCCGGGTATGGGGGGCTTACTCGTAGATGCTATACAGCGACAGGATAATACGATTGTACAAGGCTTAGTGCTTGTTTTCTCTTCACTTGGAATTATCGGACTAATTTTAGGTGATATTGCAATGGCCCTTGTTGATCCGCGGATTAAATTGGGGAAAGGGGAGAGTGTACGTTAATGGGGATGTATTCAGAAGAAATAAACAATATCTCAAACAAATCACGTGAAACCTTGTTCGAGTTTGCGGAAGTAGATGAACGTCAAGCTGAAGAAACGGCCTATTCTAATTATTCCTATTGGCGTTCAACATGGAAATCCTTTTTGAAAAATCGTATGGCTGTCTTTTTATTAGTTGGCGTGATTATTATCGTAGCTTTTACCATTTTACAGCCGTATTTACCAGCGCAAAAATCACCGACTGAAATATATTTAGATGAGCAGACAGGTCTCCAAGCGCGTAATGTTGCACCAAACGCTGAATTTTGGTTTGGGACAAATTCCATTGGGCAGGATTTATGGTCACGTATTTGGGCAGGGACAAGGACCTCGTTATTTATTGGCTGTGTAGTTGCTTTAGTAGAGGCTATCGTTGGTATTACAATCGGTACGCTTTGGGGTTTTTCACGAAAATTAGAGATGCCCATTACACAGCTTTACAATGTCGTTGATAATATACCGACAACGATTGTACTTATTTTAATGTCCTATATTTTGCGTCCAAGTATTTCAACTATTATTATTGCCATGTGTATTACGGGCTGGGTAGAAATGGCAAGGTTTATCCGCAATCAAATTGTTATTTTACGTGATCGTGAGTATAACTTAGCTTCAAAATGTTTAGGAACACCCGATTATCGAATCATTTTAAAAAATCTTTTACCCTATCTCATTTCCGTCATTATGTTACGAATGAGTCTAGCCATCCCATTTGCGATAGGCTCAGAAGTCTTTTTAACATACATTGGATTAGGACTACCGATTAGTGAGCCATCTTTAGGGAATTTAATCAATGAAGGACGAGTACTAATGATGTCTCCTGAATTAAGATATCAGCTCATTTTTCCAAGTATTGTATTAAGTATGATTACAATCGCATTTTATATTATAGGAAATTCATTTGCAGACGCAGCAGATCCGAAAAATCACGTATAAAGGGGGACGTTGGAAGTGACAGAAAAATCACCTATTTTAACCATCCAAAACCTTGTTATTAAATTTAAACTTCGTGGCAGAGTTCTAACGGCTATTCGTAATATTTCCCTCGATTTATACAAAGGTGAAAGTCTGGCCATCGTTGGCGAGTCAGGTTCAGGGAAATCTGTTCTAATGAAATCAATCATGGGCTTGCTCGACAAAAACGGCTACATTGATCAGGGGGAAATCATCTACAACGGCCTGGATTTAGCAAAGTTTAAAACCGAGCGGGAGTGGCTAAGCATTCGTGGAAAAGAAGTGGCAATGGTTACACAGGATCCAATGACATCATTAAATCCACTGAAAACGATTGGTAAGCAAATTGAGGAATGTGTTATTTTACATCAGAATTTAAAGGGCAAGGCAGCATACGAAGAAACTCTGAAATTGTTAAAAGATGTTGGCATTCACGATGTAGAAAAACGCTATAAGCAATATCCTCACGAATTTTCTGGTGGCATGCGTCAACGAATTGTGATCGCTATTGCGCTAGCGTGTAAGCCTAAGATCTTAATTTGTGATGAGCCAACAACTGCATTAGATGTAACAATCCAAGCGCAAATTTTACAGCTTTTAAAAAATCTTCAGCAAAAATATGGACTAACAACCGTTTATATAACGCATGATTTAGGCGTTGTCGCGAAAGTTGCTGATCGTATTGCAGTTATGTATGCAGGTGATGTCATCGAAATAGGGAAGACGCATGAAATTTTCTTTAATGGCAAGCATCCTTATACATGGGCACTCATTTCTTCATTACCACAACTAGGCTCAAAAGGGGAGCAGCTTTATTCCATCAAGGGTACTCCACCAAATCTTTTTCAAGAAATTAAAGGAGATGCTTTTGCACCTCGCAATGAATATGCGTTAAAGATTGATTTTGTAGAACGTCCACCATTTTTTCAGGTCAGTGACACGCATTATGCTCGTACATGGCTTTTAGATCCACTTGCGCCGAAAGTAGAGCCTCCTGAAGCGCTACAAGCCTTTTTCGACGAAGGGAGACGATACGCGCATGAGTCATAAAGAAGTATTAGTTGAAGTAAAAAATTTAAAGGTTGTATTTGGGAAAGGCAAAAATAAATTTATAGCTATTGATGATGTCAGCTTCGATATTTTAAAAGGTGAAACATTTGGTTTAGTAGGTGAATCAGGCTCTGGAAAAACAACAATCGGCCGAGCTATTATGCGTATCAATGAAGTCACTGAAGGTCAAATACTGTATCACGGTAAGAAACTAAATGGCAAAATATCAAAAGAGTGGGATCGAGAAATCACACAGAAAATCCAAATGATTTTTCAAGATCCTATGGCATCGCTAAATGAACGAGCAAAGGTAGACTATATTATTTCAGAGGGACTTATTAATACAAAAAACTTTAAAAATGAAGTTGATCGTCAACAGAAGGTACGCAATGCATTATTAAATGTAGGATTATTACCGGAGTTTTCCAGTCGCTTCCCACATGAATTTTCAGGAGGACAGCGTCAGCGTATCGGCATTGCGCGTGCACTTGTAATGGAGCCGGAGTTTATTATTGCGGATGAACCAATCTCAGCATTAGACGTATCCATTCGTGCACAAGTATTAAATTTACTAGCAAACCTACAGCAGCAAAATGATTTAACCTATTTATTCATTGCTCATGACTTATCTGTAGTCCGATTTATTACGGATCGAACTGCTGTTATTTATAAAGGAAAAATTGTTGAGTTAGCAGAGACAGAAAAACTGTTTGCTAATCCCCTTCATCCGTATACAAGGGCATTATTATCGGCAGTACCCGAGCCAAATCCTTATAAGGAGCGTGATAAAGTCGTAGAAATCTACGATCCGTCACAGCATAACTATGACATTCAACCACCGTCATTTATTGAAATAGAAGAAGGTCATTTTGTCTTGGCCAATGAAGAGGAATTAGAAAGATACCGAACGTCACTAAAAATGGAGGTAAGCAAATGATTCGTCCAAAGGCTTTGAAAAAAGGTGACACAATTGGTCTAATAAGCGCTTCGGGTGCAATCCCACCTGAAAAATTTCTCCCTGCCGTTAAAAGTATTGAAAAGCTAGGTTTTAAAGTTGTGGCTGGGGAAACGTGTCGGGCTAGGCACGGCTACTTAGCAGGCTCTGATGAACTAAGAGCCTCTGAAGTTAATCAAATGTTTAGAGACTCCAATATTGACGGCATCTTCTGCATACGTGGAGGTTACGGGGCGACGAAAATTTTACCACTTCTAGATTTCGACATGATTAAGGCAAACCCAAAAGTATTTGCTGGCTATAGCGATGTGACGGCATTACATATCGCTTTTAACCAACAATGTGGCTTTGTCACGTATCATACACCAATGCCCTCTACAGAATTTATTCGGCCAGAAATGGATGAATATACATGGAAGTCCTTTATTGAAAGTGTGACAGCAACAGAACGTACAGACTACTGCCTTGAAAATCCACCTGGTCATACAATGACAACGCTTGTAGCTGGCAAAGCGACAGGGCAGCTTATTGGTGGGAACTTAACACTAGTAACGGCATCTCTTGGGACACCTTATGAAATTGATACAAAGGGCAAAATCTTATTTTTAGAGGATGTAGACGAGAGTGAGCAACGTGTTGATCGGATGCTTACGCAATTAAAATTGGCAGGCAAACTAGATGGAGTGGCAGGTATCTTATTAGGAGCTTGGACAAATTGCGGTCCTGAAGAGCCAAAACATCCCGAACGCAGCCTGTCACTACAAACAATTTTTCAAGAAATTTTAGGTCCACCCAATAAACCTATTATGAAGGACATTACATGCGGTCACTGTTTACCAACAATGTCACTGCCATTAGGTCGAACTATCACAATGGACACAGAGAATCAATTGATAAAAGTTATAGAGTAGGTGCGAAACATGAAGCAAACGATAACACAGATTCTTCAAAAATCTCCTTATAAAGTGCATATGTTTGTGAAAGATTGTCAGACTGAGCATTTTTTCATTAGCGAAAAACAAGAAGACACATTTTCCAGTGCTAGCTTAATTAAAGTGCCTCTACTACTTGCTGTTCTAAATTATTTTGAAAGCAACAACCTATCACTAAAGCAAGAGATTAAGATAGCACCAGAAGAATGGGTTGATTTTAGTGTTATTAGTGAGCAACGTATAGAACAATGTACTATTTATGAGCTTTTAGTGTGGATGATTATTACGAGTGATAATACAGCAACAAATGTACTAATTGATTTTCTAGGGATGGATACACTTAATCAATATTTTCGCGAAATTGGTCTGGTGCAAACTACAATTCAACGAAAGATGATGGATTTCGAGAGGCTTGCAAAAGGCTTTGATAATACTACTTCAGCAAGTGATATGGCACTGCTATTTTCGAGGATTTATCGTAGGGACTTGTTATCATCAGCATTTAGTGAGCTAACGATAGATATTTTAAGTCGTCAACGTGTACACGAATCACTAAAACGTTATTTAGTAGATGATGTGAAACTTGCTCATAAAACAGGTGGTCTTGATACGGTAGATCATGATGTTGGGATTGTGTACAACAGCTCTGGGGATTATCTTATTGGCGTTTTCGTCACTGAGGTTACTAACAATGATCATGCAAGGCAGCTAATTGGTCGAATATCCAAAGTTGTTTATGATTATTTGGTGAAGCGGAAGGGGATGGTAGAATGAATGCCATTGTGACGTCAATGATTGCAAATTTACATGCAAAGCCAGATGTAGCTTCAGAATTAGTAGATGAGGTACTATACGGAATGACGTTTCAAATCATGGAAGAAATAGATGAGAGCTGGGTACGCATAGAAACTGCTTATCGCTATAAAGGTTATTGCCAGAAGGATAACTTACTAGTGGATGATGCCAAAACGGACACCTGGCTACAAAAGGCAAACCATTTTATTAACCAAAGCTTCGCAGATGTTTTGCGACAGCCTCGAATTCAGAGTACGAAAATGATGACGCTCGTTAAAGGCTCAATCATCTGTTCGATTGCCATTGACGAGCTAGATCCTGAATGGGCAGCAGTGCAATTAGTGTCGGGTGAGCAAGGTTATGTTCGTAGGAAATGGCTACAAGAAAAAATTCTAGAAAACAGTTTATCCGAGCAACAATTACGAGAAAATGTTGTTCAAACGGCGCTTAGCTATTTAGCGACACCTTATCGCTGGGGAGGAAAATCGCCGCTAGGTATTGATTGTTCAGGTTTATGTTCCATGGCATATATGCTAAACGGGGTATATATTTACCGCGATGCCAATATCGTTGAAGGTTTTCCTATTAAGGAAATATCGATAGAGCACATACAAAAGGGAGACTTATTATACTTCCCAGGACATATTGCTTTATATATAGGCGACAACCTTTATGTACATTCATCACTTGGCGGGAACGAAGTTAATATAAACAGTCTGGACGAACAGCATCAGCAATATCGAAAAGATTTGGCAACATCTATTACCGCTGTTGGTAGCTTGTTCAAATAAAAAGTGGCTCATCACCATGGATGACATTTGTAACGTATGTCATAAGTTGATTGGAGTGGAGGCTGGGCGACTCCTTGGGGATCAGCAATAGAGGAACGAAGGCTAAAACCATCACGTCCTGTGATAACGCCTTCGTGACCAACCTCGTGTTGGCCCGAGACCCTGGAGCGCAGCGAAGCGGCTCATCGGACGCCCCCAGGAAAGCGCCCAGCCGGAACGGAAATCAACCACACGTTATGATGATGAGTATAAAAAGTTAGAGAAGCTTGAACTTGGCTTCTCTTTTTCAATTTTGAAATGAATCGGGAAATAAAAAAATCTCCAAGTCAAAAAATTGCACATGGAGATTTTTTACATTAATATTTATAAATATTTAATTGTTGACCGGCTTCAAGTCTATCAGATCGAAGTTGATTCCATTGTTTAATGGATGTAACTTTAACATTATGAGCCTCTGCAATATGCATAAGAGAGTCTCCATCAGCTACGGTAATTGTTTTTTTATCTTTGACAGGACTGTCATACTGTTGTAAATCATACTTTGCAATCACTGCATTAAGCTTTTCATTATATTTTGAATCTGTTGCATAGGAGCCTGTTAAAAAATTCGTAGCATCTGTATAAGACTTCGTATTGCTTTTAAAAACTCCTGCATAGAAATTTTTGTTCCAGGAAACACCATTACGCATTAATTTAACATAATCTTGTATGGAAGCTTCATAGGAAGGGTATTTGCGAAATGCAGCCATCACCCTTGTCATATTACCTGAACCATCATCCTCAGATGTTTCCAATGTTACGGAGTTATTTTGATAACTACCTTTCATACCAAATAAATTGTTATTTGGAGCAGATCCAAGACCACTTTGTCCATGCTCACTTTCTAAAACGGCTTGCGCAATGATAACGGATGCATACAAGTCATTTTCAGCACCTTGTTTCCGAGCAATTTCAGCAATAGAGCCAATAAACTCTTCTACACTAGGGCTATCATCGACAACTACAGGCTCTTTTGTTTCATGAGTATTGAAAAACTGTGTCACCATAAAAAACGAAATACAGATAACAATCACAGTAATCATAAGTCCTTTGAAAAAATTAATTAAGTATTTCATTGTTCAGTGATGTTGGTAGATTACAACATCTCCCTTCCTCCTTTCTTTACAAAGTTATATATATTTCTAATTATACAGAGTCATAAATAGAAATAAAGTTGTCTATTTTTTTAGAGTACATCATTCATAGAACGAAAAAACACTTCATTTAGTTCCTCATTTTCCAGCTATTTTAGAAATGAAAGGTCATTTAAATATAGTTGCAAAAACATTTTTTTAGCTATTCATTTTGATAGGAAATCTTTATAGTTAATTATTGTATTCGTACTTAAAAACAGTATACGATTTTCTATGGAAATTATGAGACAAATAGAGTGGAGCGTCAAGAGGACAAACGTCTTGATATAAGATAAAAAATAAGTTTGAAATGACTTTAGATAGTGAAATATATATAGGAACACGATGTAAATGTAACAAGGTGTTAGTTCTAGACCTACTATGCTTTACGTATATGAAATGAAGAGGATTAAAATAGTAGTTTATTTCTATATTAAAACATATATTGTTGCCAAAATGGTCAAGGTTTTGCAAATGTTGAAGGTGATTTCCGTTCCATGCTAAATGGAGTAGACTGGAACAAAGCGACTCATTGTACGCCTCCAAGAAGCTTTGCTCTGCGCGTTAGTGACAAATGTTTTAACTGTGCGAAAGCGAAGCGTCAGCAACAAATGATTTATCTGTGCGAAAGCGAAGCGTCAGCAACAAAACGTTCAGTCGGAACCGGAAAACAACCCCCTTAATAGTTTTTTTACAAAAGGAACAAGTTTTAGTTGCTGAATGATATAAAAGAAAATGATGTCTCTTTAAAAAGGAGTTTATACAATGATAGCATTTGAAAATGTCACAAAAAAATATGTAAATGACCAAGTCGCAGTGAAAGCTATTAATTTGGAGATTAACAAGGGAGAATTTTTCGTTCTGATTGGGCCAAGTGGCTGTGGAAAAACAACATTATTAAAGATGATTAATCGCTTAATTCATTTAACAGAAGGAACGATCCGAATTAACGGTAAAAGAATTAGTGATTACAATATACATGAATTGCGATGGAATATCGGCTATGTCCTTCAACAAATTGCGCTTTTTCCCCATATGACGATTGAAGAAAATATAGCGGTTGTGCCTGAATTAAAGAAATGGAGTAAACCGCAAATTCAGCAACGAGTGCGTGAGTTATTGGATATGGTTGGACTTGAACCCGATAAATATAGTCAACGCAAGCCAACAGAGCTTTCTGGTGGAGAGCAACAAAGGGTTGGGGTTGTTCGAGCATTAGCAGCTGATCCCGAAATCATTTTAATGGATGAGCCTTTTAGTGCTTTAGATCTGATTAGCCGCACAAAATTACAAGATGATCTTCTTGAGCTTCAGCAAACGATACAAAAAACAATTGTCTTTGTTTCGCACGATATGCAAGAGGCCTTAAAATTAGGTGATCGAATATGTGTAATGAAGGATGGGGAGATTGTACAGATTGGTACTCCACATGAAATCATACACAATCCCGTTAATGATTTCGTTCGAGAATTTGTTGGGATAAAAGAGTATGGGATAAATACTTTCCATATCCAAGCTGTAATTGAACCAATTGCTGATGAGGATAGTCAAAGAAATATAGAGAACACCATTTCTTCTAATGATTCTTTACATACAATATTTCAAAAATTAGCTCATGAAGAATGTTTAGGTGTGGAAGAGAACGGAAAAATAATTGGCGTTGTCACAAGAGCATCCATGCTTCAGTATTTAGCGCATGATTCCTTAGAAAGAGGTAATATAAATGGCTAATTTTTTTGAAGTATTTAATGAAAGAAAAGGACAGCTGTTGGCATCTTTATTAGAGCATATTCAAATTTCATTCATTGCACTATTTTTTGCAGTGGTGATTGCTATTCCTTTAGGAATCTATTTAACGAATAAAAAGAAAATAGCAGAAAGTATTATCGGCATTAGTGCAGTTTTACAAACGATTCCTTCATTAGCGTTATTAGGATTATTGATTCCGTTGTTCGGCATCGGAAAAGTACCTGCCATTATTGCTTTAGTTGTGTATGCACTTCTTCCGATTTTACGTAATACATTTACTGGGATAAACGAGGTAGATCCGTCTTTAAAAGAGGCAGCGATGGCGATGGGGATGAATACGCGAAAGCGATTAGTGAAAGTAGAATTGCCGCTTGCTATGCCTGTTATCATGGCAGGAATTAGAACAGCTATGGTATTAATCGTCGGAACGGCAACTTTAGCAGCATTAATCGGGGCTGGAGGATTAGGGGATATCATTTTGCTTGGAATTGACCGAAATAATACAGCACTAATTATTTTAGGGGCTGTCCCTGCGGCGATATTAGCATTAGTGTTCGACTTCTTACTAAAAAAGCTAGAATTACTGTCGTTTAAAAAAACAATGACAGCATTGAGCATTATTAGTGTAGTGGCATTAATAATGATGATCTTCCCACTACTCAACTTCAAAGAGAAAGAAGAAATTGTTATTGCAGGCAAGCTTGGCTCTGAGCCAGAGATACTAATTAATATGTATAAATTGCTTATTGAAAATGAAACAGACTTAAAGGTGCAATTGAAACCTGGACTTGGTAAGACTTCCTTTGTATTTAATGCACTTAAATCTGGCAGCATCGATATTTATCCAGAATTTACTGGAACAGCAATTTCAGAGTTTTTAAAAGAGGAAGCCATCAATAATAATGAGGAAGATGTTTATAATCAGGCGAAAGAAGGAATGGATAATAAATTTGGTATGGTGATGCTTAGTCCGATGAAATATAACAATACGTATGCATTGGCAGTATCGAAGGAAATGGCTGAAACCTATCATTTGCAAACGATTTCTGACATTAAGCCTATTCAAGAAACGATAAAAGCCGGTTTTACATTGGAATTTAACGATCGAGAAGATGGTTATTTGGGCATTCAAAAGCGTTATGGTATTACACTTTCTAACATAACAACGATGGAGCCGAAGCTTAGATATCAGGCTATCGAATCAGGAAATATAGATTTATTAGATGCGTACTCGACGGATAGTGAAATACGTCAACATAATCTGCAAGTTTTGGCAGATGATCAGCAACTATTTCCACCTTATCAAGGAGCACCTTTACTAAGGAAAGAGACGCTAGAGAAATATCCTGAGATTGAAACAGCCTTAAACAAGCTGGCAAATCAAATAACAGATGACGAGATGCGCGAAATGAATTATCGGGTAAATGTAGAAAGCCAAAACATAGAAGAAGTGGCACGTGAATATTTAATAAAGGCAGGATTATTATAAAGAAATCATGTGATACAAGAAGCTAGAAAAGAGATGTGTATCTTTTTCTAGCTTTTTTTGTTTCGTATCGGATTTAGAAGCGAGCCAATGCAAAAAGTGTAGCTTAACTTTGACATATCTATAAGAGAATATATTTACGTGAAAACGAAGCGAAAGAGGCAATGTTTTCTGCGCGAAAGCCAAGCAGCGGCGGCAAGGTTATCTGTAGCGAAAGCGAAGCGGCGGCTACAATTCCGCTAAGGTAAAAATACGGGACTTCACATGCGACTATAATCTTGGGTATATTATACTTATTTTCTGATAACTTCAGTGAAAAACAGTTTTCTAGTACATTAATAATTATTACTTAAAGGAACTACCTCAAAAAAGATTATATATAGGAAATAATGGGAATATGGAAATGAGATTGAATTATTCAATATACAATATTTGGATGTCGATTATTTCGTTAGTACAATTTCTTCCAGTTCAAGTTGTTTTGGAAATAAATGTGGATTAAAATGGGTATCAGCTCAAAAAATAGCTTTTATAATTCGTTTTTACAGTTGAGCCAAAAAATTTTAAAGATACATCTTGGAGGAAGAAATGAAAAAAAGTTTATTTTTAATGTCTTCGTTAATTTTATCAACTTCAATCATTCTTAGTGGCTGTGGAAAAAGCGGGGACGAAACAAAAAAAGACGATGAACCAAAGAAAACACAGGAGGAAAAAGGACAAGATAAAGATAAAGTCCAAAAGGAAGAACCTAAAAAAGATCAAGAATCAACTAAAGGATCAGCTGACTTTGCTTCATTAATTTCTTATATGGAAAAGGAAACTCAAGGGAAATCTAAAGTTCTTTTTGAAAACAATGAACCACAAGTACATAAAATGGAGAATGTTTCAATTTCGCTTGATGCATATTCAGTTGTAGAATTAAAGGATTTCCACACAGACTTTAATATTCCATTTGATGAACAAACAAACGGTGGTGTCATTTTAGCTAAATATACAGTGAAGAATGACATGGATAAAGATGTGTATTACATGCCTAGTTTATATGTAACATTTACGGGTGCAAATAAAGATTATTCGAATTATAAGGATTTAATTCCTGAAGCAGATCAATTACCAACGAAGCTAAACTACAAAACAGACTATTTGCTAAAAGCCGGTGAAGAGGTAACAGGGTATATCGCTTATCCATTCGGTGAAACAGATTTAGCAAAAATCAATGAACTGGGCACTGTAGCAGTAGTGGTTCCAAAACCGCTTACTGAAAAGGAAAATTACGGCTCTACGATTGGTTCAGATGGAAGATTTAATCTTGCTATAAATACGGATGGTTCGAAAAAAGTAGCAAGTAATTCGTCATTTTATCAAGATAAAGTAACAATGGACAATATGGGTGAAAAGACGATGTTGAAGGAAAAAAGCGACATCAATGATAGTAAGAAAATAGGGGATGTAAATGCAATTCTAGAAGGGTATCAGTTTACAAAGTTTACACCTAATGAGGTGGAAGCTCCTCGTTTCTCTAATTTCACTAATGGTGTCACTTTATTAACAGTGAAATTTAAGCTAGAAAATAAAGCTACTAGTGAAATCGGCTTATCTTCTATGTCTTCAAAATTATCAGTCAATGATGACATGCAATATGCATTAAGCGAAGGTATGCTATTAAATTACAAGTATAATGACGTTATTAAAGCTGGCGAAACTGGCGAGCTATTACAAGTATTCGTATTAGACCAAGAGCAATATGAAAAAATCTGGAAAGATAAAGCCTTTGAAATTGAACTAGGCCCTATCCGAAATAAAGGAGCGGAGGATACTTCAAAAGGTAAAAAAGAAACGTTTACATTACCGAAATAAAATGTAGGAGATAGCGGATAGTTCATATATATAGTGCTACCTATATAATGAAGAAAGTTTAAGAACATTTGATTTTTTATCATTGGAATAAATACTCGAACCATAAAAATTCTCCCCTAGATAAACAGTTTTTTTAATCTGTGTATCAATTGGGGAGAATACAAGCATAAAAGCTTATATTAATTAGTGTACGACCATAGATGAGAAATACCTGTACGGCTTGAGATGTAAGCGTTCGCACCTAGGTTATTAGTTCTGTTTGAATCAGAATAATAGTTTATAACAACTTTAGTTTCAGTGCTTATACCGCTCCCTCTTGTATAGTACTCATAGCGAGTATAAGCAATATCTTTACCAAACGAGTAATAAAGTCCTGCCATAGTAGCAACCCACTTCGCGCTCGCAGGAACTTTTGATATTAAAGCTATTGTAGCTGCAATTGCGGCAATAGTGAATTGAGACCATTTGGTGCTTCCATAATCCGTATCCTTATATTTCCAATCTCCGTTACCTTCATCAACTCCATAAGATATAATTTGGTCATTTAATAATTGTGGTTCTATTATTTGAGAACTAAAAGGATTTTCGGTTACAGTAGTTTCTCCAGATTGTTTTATAATAATCTCTTCAGCGCTCACTATTGTTTCTATAGAGTCGACTTCGATATAACTATCGGTTTCAGAATCATATTCATAAATGAAAGTATTAATATGATTTCCGTCAATATACTCAATATTTTTATAAGTCTTACCTTCTCTTTCGTAAAGATATTCGTATTTACTATCTGTTACAGTGATGAAAGTGATGCCATTTTGAGAAGCAAGGTCACTAACCTCTTGAGCTTTAACGTTTTGTATGTAAGGTGTTACACTAGTAAAAGCTAATCCAATAACCATTGCTGTGATAATTTTTTTCTTTTTTATCATGACGGATTGTAATATTAAGTGCAACACTCAGAAATCAATATAAAGGAAGCCCATAACGACCTCGTGTAGAATGTAGTTACCACACCAACATTCAAACGGAGGAATCGTTATGAGCTATACCCATCTTACCATATCAGAACGTGTAAA
>NZ_JBFTHS010000056.1:0-27039 GCF_056394365.1 Lysinibacillus sp. 10T31 | reverse complement strand
CTGAAATTGTCTTTTGTCCTTTGTAAAGAAGTCTTAGAACTGCTAATTTTTCATCTTTTGAGTGGTTACTTCGAGCCATAAAAAAATGCCCCCCTAGATAAACAGATTTTTATTTTTTAATCTGTCTACCTAAAGGGGAGCATATCATAACGAAGGGGGTATCTTTTTTCTATTTACTAATTTGCTTCAGACAAAAGTTTTTTCCAGATACCTTTTCGACCTTTCAATATTAAAGCCCGCTATCATATACCACTAAGGGTATAAAAAACGTAAGCTCGTACCGATTTAAATACCCTCTGTGTTCATCAATACGATACGCCAGCCATCGGGATCTTCAATTGTGACACCTTTTTCGGCCCAATACAGATTTTCTGGCTCTACCTCAGGGTAACCCATTTGTAATAAACGTTCAGCAATACGCTGTATGGTTGAACGCTTTGGAATATACAATACGAGCAAATTATCGTTTGTCGGTGCTGGGCAAGGACTTCCTTCAATATGCTCTGTAAACTCTAAATGATATCCCGCATTCGGAAGACCAATCATGATACCAGTATAGCCTCGATGTCCTGAAAAGGAGCCGATTTTTTCTAACCCTACGCCTTCACAATAAAATTCTTCAATTTCCTTTAATTTATCAGTTGGCCGTGCAACGCGTACTTGTGCCACCTGTAATTCATCTGACCATCGTTGTCTCATCGTTTATTTTTCTCCTTTTCAAACATTGTATACTTGCCAAATAGAGTTAGAGAACAGCCAATAGTCTGAAAAATTACAATCAACCTTCATGCTCTTCAGAAATACCCGCGAAGAGACAATTCTGCTCAAGTGATTGACACCTCTAATGGAAAATAACCAGCCCTATCAAAGAGCTGGTTACATTTTTATCTTGTTAAGGCAACACTAAAGGAAGCCGCTGTCTTTTCTTGTACTTCCTCTAAAGTAACACCCTCTGCTAATTCAATAAGCTGCATCCCTACATCCGAAAAATCAAAAACAGCCAAATCAGTAATTAATCTATGCACAACGCCTTTTCCTGTTAACGGTAGCTCACATTGTTTTTTTATTTTTGATTCTCCGTTTTTATTGACATGCTCCATCACGACGACTACTCTTTTTGCCCCAACTACAAGGTCCATGGCGCCTCCCATACCTTTCACCATTTTCCCTGGGATCATCCAGTTCGCAAGGTCACCCGTTTCAGATACTTCCATACCACCCAAAATAGCAAGATCTATATGACCGCCACGAATCATGGCAAATGATTCGGCACTATCAAAGAAAGAAGCGCCAGGAACAGCTGTTACCGTTTCTTTACCTGCATTAATTAAATCGGGATCCACCGCATCTTCTACTGGGTATGGCCCAATACCAAGAAGTCCGTTTTCTGATTGTAAAAGGACGTCATAATCAGCCGGAATTGCATTGGCCACTAGCGTTGGGATACCAATACCTAAATTGACGTTCATACCATTCTGGATTTCTTTTACCGCTCTATTTACGATTCTTTGTCTTGTATCCGCCATCACGCATCCCCCTTTTTCACCGTCAAACGCTCGATACGCTTCTCATAATTGCCACCTAGTAAAACGCGCTGCACGAACACTCCGGGCGTATGAATATGATCTGGATCTAGCTCTCCTACTTCAACAATTTCCTCTACTTCTGCAATCGTAATTTTTCCCGCCATTGCTGCTAGTGGATTAAAATTACGTGATGTTTTTCTGAAAACTAAATTTCCTAGCTTGTCTGCCTTCCATGCTTTGACAAGGGCAAAATCTGCAATAATACCTTTTTCTAAAATATATTCCTTGTCATCAAAAACCTTTACTTCCTTCCCCTCAGCAATGGGTGTTCCAACTCCAGTAGCTGTGTAAAAGCCTGGAATTCCAGCTCCGCCAGCTCGCATACGCTCTGCCAACGTACCTTGTGGTGTCAATTCTACTTCAAGCTCCCCACTTAAAAATTGCTGCTCAAAAATTTTATTTTCACCTACATAGGATGCAATCATTTTTTTGATTTGTTTATTTGCTAATAAAAGCCCTAAACCCCAATCATCCACGCCACAGTTATTGCTTACAACTGTTAAGTCCTTTGTTCCCCTTTGGACTAGTGCCGCAATTGATTTTTCAGGGATACCACATAGCCCGAAGCCCCCTACTGCCAATGTATCTCCATCTTTAATATCAGCGACGGCATCCTCAAACGAATTCCACACTTTTCCCATCCCCATATCGAAACCCCCTAAAATTGCTCACTTATTAAGAAAAATTCTACCTCAATACTATTTTATAAGTAAAGGAATTAATTGGAATACTATTTATTCTAAAAGTGCATAAATCAATTTTCAGAACGTATTGTATTGAGTAACTGCTTTAAGGCAAAAGATTGATATGTATTTTTCTTCGTAATAACACCTAAACGCCATGGCATGTCAAAATTAAGTAACGGAATAATTTTGACATTTTTATTCGTCTGCTTTGCTGCTATTGAATAGGGTAAAAGCGTCACCCCTAAATTCGATGATACTAGCTCCACTATTAAATCCCATTGTGAGCTTTTATAGCCGATTATTGGTGTAAATCCAGCGCTTTTACATGATTTAATAACATAATCATGCAGTGTGAATTCCTCTGTAAAGATAATAAATGTCTCATTTTTTAAATCTTGTAATAGAATATGTTCTTGCTGAGCCAATGGATGGGATTCATTCATAAAGACAAAAAACTGGTCTTCCACAAATGATTGGACTGCAAATTTTCTTTCATCTGTAGGTATAACAACAATCCCCATATCAACATCGCCATTTTCTACTAATGTTCCGATCATTTTAGCTCCACGTTCCACAAGCTCTAAATGTACCTTTGGATACTGCTTATGAAACTTTCGCGCGATTTCAGGAAAAAATAGTGTACCAATTAACGGCGGAATCCCTAATTTAATCGTACCTGTTTCGATGTTCGATAAATCATCCAATAATATATGTAAATCATGTACAGAACGTATTATTTTTTGTCCTTGTTTATAGACGATACTACCAGCGTCTGTTAATTCTATATTGCGTGTAGAGCGGTTTAATAACTCTACATGAAGAACATTCTCCAACTTTCTAATGCTCTTGCTTAATGAAGGCTGTGATATAAAGGATTTATTAGCCGCCTTTGTAAAGCTTCCATGTTCAACAACAGCCATAAATGCTTTTAAATCTCGCAACTCCATATAGATACCCCCTATTTATTCTAATTTGTTATAAACAATATTCCCAAATCCCCTATTTAGTAATAAATTCTCCTCATTTCCTACTAATCCTCCTTCTTAAAAATAAGGAGATAAATACAATAGCAATAAGGCTTTGTTATGATCTCAATAATATTTAATTACGCGATAACAATTACCATTTTATTTCTACATCACGTCTCATTTATTGTGCTTAATACGCATTTCATCTTTCTTTATTCATTTTTCTATGTAAAATTAGCAATAAGGGATGGCAGAAAAGGAAAGGGGATTTCTAACATGAAAACGTTAACAAGAATTTCGAATGCTATCATGGAAAAATATTTACCTGACCCATACATATTTGTCACTATACTCACAGTATTAGTATTACTTTTAGGGGTTGCATTAACAGATTCTTCTCCGCTCGATATGGTGATTTATTGGGGAGATGGTTTTTGGGAATTATTAGCATTCACAATGCAAATGGTGATCGTCTTAGCTGCAGGTCATATTTTAGCGAATAGTCCTGTCTTTAAAAAAGGACTATCAGCCATTGCAAGTAAAATAAAAACACCAGGCATGGCTATTATCATTGTTACTTTCGTATCACTAATAGCTTGCTGGATTAACTGGGGATTCGGACTTGTCATTGGTGCCCTCTTTGCAAAGGAAATTGCGCGTCATGTTAAAAAGGTAGATTATCGTTTATTAATTGCTAGTGCCTATTCAGGCTTTGTTATTTGGCATGGCGGATTAGCTGGTTCTATTCCGTTATCCATTGCGACTGAAGGTCATAAGTTTGCTGACATTATGGGTATCATCCCAACAAATGTTACACTATTTTCAACTTATAACTTATTCATAGTCATTGTTATCGTCTTCACTTTACCGTTGTTTAATCGTTGGATGATGCCAAAGAAAGAAGATACGGTTGAGGTTGACCCTGCTTTATTAGTAGAAGAAAAAACAGAGCTGCCTAAACCCGAAAACAACTTTGCCAGCCGCTCTGAACGTAGTTATATTTTAACGATTTTAATTGGTATTATTGGACTTATATATTTAGTACATCATTTTATTACGAAAGGCTTTGTTCTTGATTTAAATGTGGTTAATACGATTTTTATTGTGTTGGGTATCATTTTTCATGGGACACCACAGCGTTTCCTTGCTGCTGCACAGGATGCTATTAAAACAACAACGGGTATAATTTTCCAATTCCCGTTTTATGCAGGAATTATGGGTATGATGACCGCTTCTGGTTTAGCTGCTGTATTCTCAGAATGGTTCGTTAATATTTCTAATGAACATACATTCTATTTGTTCACATTTTTCTCAGCAGGACTTGTTAACTTCTTTGTTCCATCAGGCGGTGGACAATGGGCGGTGCAAGCTCCTATTATGCTAGATGCTGCAACCACTTTAGGTGCCGACTACGCTAAAACCGCTATGGCTATCGCGTGGGGTGACGCTTGGACGAATATGATTCAACCGTTCTGGGCACTTCCAGCCCTTGCAATCGCTAGCTTAAAGGCTAGAGATATAATGGGCTTCTGTTTATTCGTTTTAATCTTTACGGGCATTATTATTAGCATTGGCTTCCTTTTCTTCTAACTAAATATAGAGTGTTTGAACTTCACGAAGATGTATATGACCATACATTTTCGGGGGGAGTAGAAGATGACGAAATCCCGCAAAACTTTGATTTTGGAACTGTAATTCGAAATTTGGTGAAGACAGAAGAAGATGTATTTTCAGCTATTCAAACATTAGATTTGGATTATCTCAAAATCAGGGAGTACAAATATTTTAAAGTGGATGATGAATCGTCTGGGGTTGGAGAGATTTATTTTATTTTTTCAACGGAAACACTGTATCTTGAAAATGGCGGTTTGAGTATTTTTTAAAATGCCAGAAAAGGCGCCTTTTTAGCATTTAGGCATCATTAGTTTGATCGCTCATGCGAAAGTGAATGATGTGCTTTCGCATGGATGGTCGTTTGCAAACACCGCTTTCATTAAACCGTTGAATTAGTTTTAATTAAATGGATATCCGTTTGTACAAATAACATTTCGTATATAATGGCTGCGAAAACTTCAATAGTTAATTCATCGATGTTTCCAAAATCCTCTAGAGTGTCATCCCTACTGATATATTCCTCTAAAGTATTATAAATATATTTGTAACATAATTGCTTAAACTCTTCATCTAGTACGAGCTTTTCGATTTGTTGACGGTTAAGCTCTCGTTCCATAGCAGAATTTGTTAATTTAAACTCGTAAAATGCTTCATCAACAATACTTTGTATTCTGTAGTCACTTAGTCTTTCAGTTTTTTTACGAAGCGATGAAAATATAATGTAAACAATTGTATAAATATCTTTACGTTGCTTCAATTGCTCCATTAATATTTCAATATTTATTTCTTTACTGTTTTCACGGAGTAATTCAGATAGTTTTTCTTCTATTGCTGTATCGTTAGCAAATTTTTCAAAACAATCTATTATAGTTAGTTCGTCAAGAGTTTTTAGTTTGCTACGTAATTTTGTGGGGGTGATTTCACTAACATTTAAAGCTTCTTTTAACCGTTCTGGTCTTTTCTTCATTTAAACTCCTCCTGCAATTTAAAGCGTAACATTATATTAGACTATTATAAAGAAATTGATTTTCACTGTAGTTTACCTTTAAATAAGCAAAAAACGAAAAAAGATTATGCTTATTCCACAGGAATCACCAGTATTTTAACATAAATGCATAGTACTGTAAAATCTATATCTAGTTAGGAAATCAAAGAATATTATTATACAACCACTTTCGAAAGTCGAATCGCCGATGGAGTGTGCGAAACTCATATTTTTAACTACTGGACTAAAGAAAATAGATTCTTGTTATTTTCAGCCCTTTTTTTACAATGGCTAGTGGCTTCTCTATTGCAACTTATAAAAAAAGTGCATCGGTTGATTAAATACAAGCATGTTTTGACCAATCTTTTTTCAAAACATGCTCTTTCTGCTTGTTCATTTATCAATGTTATTAGAATTAATTTAATCAAACTTTATTTTAAAACAAAAAAGATTTTAATCTTAGTGGGCCTTCTCTAATGCCAATTTAATGCCAAAGCCAATTAACACTGTACCTGTCAATCCTTCGATGACAGCCTTTGTCGTTGGCTTTTTCATAAATGCGCTAATTTTATCCAACAAGTAAACATAGAACACAAACCAAAATCCAGTTAATGCAGTATAAATAAGCCCCATTATAAGAAACGGTATAAATGTACCGCTTTTGCCATCTACAAACTGAGGTAAAAATGTTAGAAAAAATACAGCTACCTTTGGGTTTGTAACGTTCGTTAAGAAGCCTTGTTTAAAGCATGATTGCTCTGAATATTTGTGATCAATTTGGGTTTCGTCTTGTACAACTGGAGGCTGTGTACGTATTGCTCGTAATGCCCATAAGGTTTTAACACCTAAATAGCATAAATAGACCGCGCCGACGTATTTTAAAATGGTAAATACATATGCTGACTTTACAATAATCGCGGAAAGTCCAATAACCGCCGCAAAAGTATGGATCAATAATCCACAGCACGAACCGAGTAAAGTCTGTAAGCCTCCCTTTCTGCTTACGGTAAGTGTATTCTTTGTTGCGATCGCCGTATCAGGGCCAGGCAAAATAATTAATAATATGCACATTAATAAAAAGACAGATATGTTCACCACTTTAATGACCTCCCCTAAGTCAGAAAATTATAAAAATAATTTTATCATAAGTATGGCTACACAAAAAGATATGGTGAAAATTTATCCAATGATATTATTATTGACATATAACCTTAAGGTGTTATATATTCATAACACCTTAAGGTTATATTTTATGTGAAGGAGTTCATTTTAAATGACTGAAAAACTAGAGAATATTGTTAAAACAGTTACACTCAATGCACCGATTGAAAAAGTATGGGAAACAGTAACGGACGCTGAAAAGATTGCTTCTTGGCTTATGCCGAATGATTTTAAGCCAGTTGAAGGTCATGAATTTACAATACAATCACCGTTTGGTCCTTCACCATGTCGCGTAGAACAAGTAGATGCTCCACATTTTGTTCGTTTTGCATGGGATACAGATGGATGGTTTGTCACTTTTGAACTGAAAGAAATTGGTGGGCAAACTGAATTCACGTTAACACATGGTGGTTGGAAAGAAGCTTCACATATCATTCCTAAAGCCAACATGCCTGCTGAAGCTATTCGAAAAATTATGGATGGCGGCTGGATAATGATTGTCGACCAAAAATTAAAAGCGGCGGTTGAGGAATCACAATGACACAGCTTGCTGTAAAGTATGATGTTTTTCAAGCAATCGCTGATCCAACAAGACGTCATGTCCTACAGCTACTTGCCTCAAGTGATAAACCGATCTCACTGATTTCCGAGAATTTTTCTATAAGCCGAACAGCTGTCGTAAAGCATTTAAAAATTTTAGAACAAGCTGAACTAGTGTCTGCTCAGAAAAAGGGACGAGAAAAAATTTACACATTACATGCCGAAAAACTAAAAGAAATTGAAGACTGGCTACAATACTTTGATTTATTTTGGGATAATAAACTGGCACAATTACAAAGTATTTTTGAAGAAAATTAAATGTAAAGGAGCTGTCCCTACTATTAGGACAGCTCCTCGTTTAATAAAGATAAAATAATCCACCATTAATAATTTCTATTTTAATTTTTGTATCGTATTGTTCCTCTAATGCCTTCATTTCAATGTCATAGCATTCCGGCTTATCTTCTTCTTCCTCATAAAAATAATCAAGTACTCGCTGATCATGCTGCCATCGTTTTTTTGCTTCAGTAGCCCATGAATGGTCATCACGTTCAATCATCTTTTCAATAGTAGCATGTAATCTTTCGAGTGCTCTAAGAGGCTTAATGATATATTGTACATGAAAAGCATTGTCTGCCGGAACAGTGTCAAATTCAGATGTACATATCGTCTCTTGAAATTCCTCTTTTATGATCCCAGTTAGCAAGTTTATGCCAAATGAATAAAGTGTTTCTTTCGTTCGATCGCAGCAATACGACACTTTAAAATTAACACCAAGCCAAGGAGTTAGGATAACTTGCCCTATTTCATTATCCACCTTTTCAAAAAGCTGAACATAAGCTCCTAGCTCCCTTGTTGCTTGAAAAAGCTGGTTCATTCTCGGAGAACCAAAATGAATAGCTTCGCCATAAAGGCCCCCAGCTGATGTTGTTTGATTTGTAATGAAAGTTACTTGAGCTGGATTTGCCTCACTGTTTGTAGCTTCGACGTATTGCCAATAAAAAGGTCGATTCATTATTCTTTTATCGATATCAACGGTTAATTGTACAGTAAGATAATGATGGTCTTCTCCTAATATAGGGCAATCATTTTCATTAAAAAATTGGCGTAAATAACTATGAACTTGCTGTGGATACATGGTCCTTCTCCCTCACACTATACAGATTCTTTAAAGTTAGATAGAATCGCATCTAAATCGCCTACTACCTTTTCGAACACATCAATTTTCGTATGAAGTAATGCTAATATGTTCTCTTCAATCGTATTGGCAATAGCCAGATTATAAATATGAACATCATGCTCTTGCCCTAATCGATGTACACGCCCAATTCGTTGCTCTAGCTTCATAGGGTTCCAGGGCAAATCATAGTTAATGACATGATGGCAAAATTGAAGGTTAATCCCCTCGCCACCTGCCTCTGTCGCGATTAGAACTTGTGCCCTTTCCTTAAAAAGATGCTTCATATAATCACGTTTACTTTTATTATATTTACCGTTGAACAGGACACTCGTTATACCGTTAGAATGTAAATACCATTGCAAGTAAATTTGAGTAGCTCTATACTCTGTAAAAATAATCACTTTATCCTTAGCCTGTTCGACTATTTCAAGCGTCTTTTTTGCCTTTGAATTTACTTCTAAGGCCATTAATTTTGCTAGTATTTCTTCAATTTCTTGTGGTTGCGCATTTTCTTCAAGCATTTTAGTTAATGTTAAACCTGTTGCTTCCTTGCTACTACACATTTCCTTCTGCAATGTAATCATTGAAAATGAGGCTGTATTTTGAAGCATTCCGAGCAGTTGATAAACTTCCTCTTCTTCCTTCGTAAATTGGATCGGAATAATTTGAACACGGCGATTTGTCCATTCAATACCCGTGTCCTCTCTCCTATTCCTCACCATCACCTGATTCACTAATTCTTTTAAATAATCATCATGCTCTAAATCATGCTTACTTGCCGAGAATGCAGATTGAAATGTATCATAATTGCCAAGATGACCAGGCTTAAGTAAAGAAATAAGATAAAATAATTCAAAGACATCGTTTTGAATCGGTGTAGCCGTTAATAATAAACAAAACTTTTTCTTTAAGCTTTGTACGAATTCATAAATTTGTGTTTTATGATTTTTTAGTTTATGCGCCTCGTCGATAATTATCATGTCGTAATCCTGCTCATAAATACGCTCTTTGTGAGGACTTTTCTTTGCCGTATCCATACTCATAATAAGGACATCATGGCGCTCAATCTGAACATTTTTTTTATAAGCCACTGCCGGAATGTGGAACTTTATATTTAATTCTTCAACCCACTGATTAATAAGAGATGCTGGAGCTAATATCAAAGCTTTTTTCACGAGTCCTCGAATTAAGTATTCCTTTAAAACTAAACCTGCTTCAATTGTTTTACCAAGACCTACTTCATCAGCTAAAATCGCTTTACCGTTCATACGTTGAATGACTGTCTCAGCTGCTTCTAACTGGTGCTTAAGCGGTTTTAAATTTGGTAAATACTTTGTCGCCTGTAAACCTGTGAAATCAGGAATTAACTTCATTTTCACAATTTCATAATTCATCTTGTACAATGTCCAGCTATCCCATTTTTCAAGTTCATTCAGTTTATTGATAAAGCCTTCTTCCCATTCGGACGACCTTTCTATTTTCATGATCATCACCTCATGCTATTATTTCTAGTTTAGGTTGTCCAAAAAAGAGAAAGCTATGTTAAGGTTTTGCGAAAGAATCACTAAAAAGTAAACTATGCTCCGGCAATGTGATAAACTTTCTCTTTTTTAAATATGGCAAAGAAAAAAATCCATACTACCTAATACCTTATTATTTTCTGCAAAGTTTTATGGCATATACACCATGATTACCGCGCATGCAAAATTCGTAACTATACAAATCCAATCCCTGTTTAAAAATTAAATATAGGATTTCGCAAATTTAAAAGGATAATGGTATTAAGATAGTCTTTTTATTCTCTTCCGTTTTTCATACAATTAAAGAAGTATTACTATAGCGTTTTTCAGAAGAGCAAGATTATGCCCCAATTTAACAGGGCTTACATATACCGAGGAGGTTACTATGAATATTCTGGAAGCATTATCAATGTCAATGCCTTACATTCATTTAGCTATGAAGGGCGAGGCCATGATTGGATTAGTAGATAAAGAGAGTGAGAGTATTATTGCATATTTACCTGGGAAACGGATAGATTCTGGTTATAAAATTGGACAAAAAATTCTCCCAGGTGATGTAATTTTACATCTCCCACTTAAAGGCAAAAGTACTGATGCACCTGTACCAAAAGAGGTTTATGGTGTGGATTTTAACGGATTTTCTTTTCCCGTTCGTGAAAATGGGCACATTGTAGGTGCGCTAGCATTTGGATTACCTATTGATCATTCTCTCCAAATGGAGAAATATATTGTTACTATGAATGATATTATCCAAAACCTACAGGATAAAGTACATACAATTGCCTCTCATTCAGAAGAGCTAGCTGCAACTAGTGAGGAAATTAATAAACAGACACAATTTGCTTTAGAGGATGCTGAAAAAACAAATGGTATTACCGATTTAATAAAAAGTATTTCTCGTCAAACCAATCTACTTGGCTTAAATGCATCGATTGAGGCAGCACGAGCAGGCCAGCATGGTGCCGGATTTAATATAGTCGCACAAGAAGTTCGTAAGCTTTCTACTGAAACAACTACTGCTACTGATAACATTGAATCTTCACTTCGAAGCATCAATCATAATCTTGAAAGTTTACAGCAAAACATGACTCAAATAAATGGTGCCACAAATGAACAGGCTCAACTTGTTCAGGACTTTAGTGAAATTATTGATGAGCTTAATACGCTTAGTATGGAAATGAAGGGTTTTATGTCTAAAGTAATGAAATAAAGGCATATATCAACAAAAAAATCCGCCTCGCTTTCTGTGGTCAAATCCAGATCCACATAAGTCTGCGCGGATTTTTTAATTTTGGGCTTTTGAATTAATTATCGAAACAATGAAATCAATCACAAAATATACGATATGATTACTTTTTAGTACACTATTGAAAAAAGCAAAAATGAGGTCAACATGAAAAGGAAAATATTCATTCTACATGAGATTTATGGCGTCAATGATTTTATAAAAATGCAAGCTGAAGCATACAGTAACGGCAACACTACTGTTGAGTGCAGTTCTTTATATTTAGACAATAGAATATTTCCATATGAACAAGAGCAGCAAGCCTATGAGTATTTCATAAATGAAGTTGGCTTTGATGCTCCCCTGGAAAGACTAACTGAAAAAATATTGGAAGCTAGTGCACATTATGATGAAGTGCTGTTAATCGGATTTAGTGTAGGTGCAACATTAGCTTGGAGACTATCAGAGCTTCCACTACAAGGAGTCGTTTGCGTTTATGGTTCACGCATTCGCCAATACCTAGATGTAAACCCCTCTTGTCCGACACTTGTTATTTTACCAAGTCATGAGAAAAGCTTTAATGTCCATGAATTAAAAGAAACACTCGATACATTTCCAGCTGTTCACACGAGACAATACTTAGGTCAGCATGGTTTTATGGACTCCAATAATCCAAACTATAATTATGGAAGTTATTTACAATCACAGGCTGAAATCTCGCAATTTTTCGATATTAAACAAGGAGGACTAAGTAATGAACCAAATTGAAAGCATAATTATTGACCCTTATATAGAAGGAGGAAATGTAATTTATCCAAACTTTCACCTATCTATGCAGCCTGGTATTATTATCGGCATCTATACGGATGTGTCAAAAATACATACATTATCACAATGGTTTTCGAAGCAAAGTAATACGTATACACATTTTCGTGAAAACGCCTTGTATGAGCGACTGACAGTTCGAGAATATATCAATTTTTGCTTAAAGCTTTTCAATGCTTCTTCTGAAAAGATGGAGGATTTATTAAAATTATTCGCTTTAACGGAGAAAAAAAGCATTAAAATCAGCAAGCTTTCGAATGGAGAAAAGCAACGTTTAAAATTGATTCATACATATCTCGATCCGGCACAGATACATGTTTTAGAAGAGCCATTCCAAAACCTAGATGAGTTTTCCAAGCAAAACGTCATTCAGTTATTGGATGCCCTTCAACAACAAAATAAAACAGTCATTTTATTATCTAACAATCTTGAGGATTTAATTATTTCGAGTACAGAAGTACATAGACTAGATACAATGGGCATACATGCATTAGATGTTAAAGAGGATGATACAGAAACGGCTTCCCCCTCTCAAGAAAACGTACCGATTCGACTTGATAAAATCCCTACAAAGAAAAATGATAAGATCATTTTATTTAATCCCCCTGAAATTGATTTTATCGAAAGTGTTGAGGGTGTTGTTTCACTATATGTTGCAGGTGAGGCCTATCCATGTACATTATCATTAAATGATCTTGAGCAAAAATTGACACCGTTCGGCTTCTTTAGAAGTCATCGCTCATATATCGTTAACTTACAAAAAGTACGGGAAATCATTACGTGGACTCGCAATAGCTACAGCCTAGCCTTAAATAGCAACGAAAAGACCGTAGTACCTTTGTCGAAAAATAAGCTCGCAGATTTAAAGGAAATACTCGGAATTTAGTAGATTTCCCAGGAAATAAACGACTCCTGTCAGCTGAAATATTTCTCCGCTAATAGTCATTTTACTGCCTTTCACCTGTAATTTAATGTTGTTATCTTCATTGTCCCTTATAGTTGAGACATCAACAACAACACAGGGAGGTTTTCAAATGAACGCAGTAATCGATGTTCAGCATTTGAAAAAAACATTTAATAAGGAAGTAGCATTACAGGATGTTTCCTTTACCATTCAAAAAGGAGAAATATTCGGCTTTCTTGGACCTAGCGGCTCCGGAAAAACTACTACTATTAAAATATTAACAGCACAAACTGAAAAAACTGCTGGCGACGTTTTATTGTTTGGCCGTCCGGCAAATGAGATGAAGCAAAGTTACAATCGTAAACGCTTCGGTATTTTAACAGATAATAGCGGACTATATACGCGACTTTCAATCGAGGAAAATTTATTACTATACAGTAACTTATATCAATTACCTAAATCAGCCGTAAAAGAGGCGTTGGATTTTGTTAACTTATACGGTGATCGTAAAAAGAAAATTAGTCAACTTTCTAAAGGAATGATGCAACGTGTTACGCTTGCACGTGCCATCATGCATAAACCAGAATTATTATTTTTAGATGAACCAACTTCTGCACTCGATCCTGTTAATACCCAGCACATTTATAATGGCTTGCGTAAATTAAACGAGATGGGTACGACAATATTTTTAACAACACATGATATGAGTGAAGCCGAAATACTTTGTGATCGTGTAGCCTTCTTACATAAAGGTAAAATCCGAGCAATTGGTGCGCCAAAGGATTTGAAAAAAGAGTTCGGTGATGAATCTATTACAGTTGAATTAAAAAATGGTGCTTGTGAAGTTATTCAAACTGGAGAACAAGATGCTGAAAAACTGTTTCATTGGATGCAATCTAACGAAGTTTCTCGTATATATATGAACGAGCCAACACTAGGGAATATTTTTATGCAAATAACAGGGAGTGATTTAGTATGAACATTTCAATGACACGTATTCAGGCTATTTTAATAAAGGATTATAAGGAATTTTCACGTAACTATGCGGTATCTCTTATGGTACTTATGCCACTTTTTTTAGCATTTTTATATAGTAAATCGGGCTCAGCTACTATCGCAACCTATTTCCTTTCAATTAATATAGCATTTTCTATGGTAACTACCTATGTACAATGCTGTCTAATTGCTGAAGAGAAAGAAAAAAATACACTTCGTAGTCTCATGCTTTCCCCTGCTTCACTTGGTGATATTTTAATTGGTAAAAGCTTGTTTGTCTTTATCATTACAATGGTAATTGTAGCATTGATTATTTTCATTGTTGGCTATAGCCCAGCTAATCTTTTCATCTTAGCTATTGCTTTAATACTTTCGACTGTGTTCTATATTGCAATAGGAACATTATGTGGATTATTCGCTAAAACGGTTATGGAAGGATCTCTTATCATATTACCTGTTATCCTTATTTTCTCATTCGGCCCTCTTGCACTAGCTTTATCTTCTGCTAGTCCGATTTTAAAGATTGCTGAATGGTTACCAAGCTCTCAATTAGTACTATTAGCTGAAGCTTTAGAAGGATCCTACACAACAATGGATGTCATTATTCCAATGGCTTCAATCATTGTTTGGTCACTAGCAACTTGGATTGCTGCTGGATTTATTTATAAAAAAAGAATGGTCGACTAATGACCATTCTTTTTTTAGTATAATAATTTCTTTATCCCAATAGTAACTGCTGCAAACGTCTTTTTACATGTGACCATTCTTGTAGAGTAATGCTGTACATCACAGTATGGCGTGTTGTTCCGTCCTTACGCACCATATGATTACGTAGGACTCCCTCCTTCGTTGCTCCTAGACGCTCAATTGCCCTTTGTGAACGCACATTTTCATGATCTGTTTTAATTTGAACACGCTGTAGATTTAATACCTCAAAGCAGTATTGTAATAATAAATATTTGCAATTCGTATTAATGGCTGTACGCCAAAAAGCAGGTGAGATCCATGTAGTACCTATTTCAAGCCGTTTATGCGTTTCATCAATATCCATAAACCGAGTCGAGCCGATGATTTGTCCGGATTTTTTATCCACAATTACAAATGGGAACTCTGTTTTTTCACGTTTTGTTTCTAATGCCTTGTCCACAAAGTTATTCACATCGCCCATTTTTTCTATAGTTGTGGACATATGTGACCAAATCTCTGGATAACTTGCAGCCTCTAATAAACCTTGCATATCCTCATGTTCTAACGGCTTAAGTAATACAACCTCATTTTCTAATGCTACAAAATTCATTTTCTTCACTCCTTTTTTAATATTTAACGATAATCCTGATATGATAGATAGAACCAATTTTCAAAAAACACACCATACCAGGAGGTGCAACATTTTGGAATTATCGATCTCATTTACGGAAGATTCATCGAAGTACGTGCAAATTTACGAAGAAATAAAACAAGCCATTTTAAGAAAGAAACTGATGGCCCATGAGCAATTGCCTTCTAAACGCACACTTGCTAAAACGCTTGACGTTAGTGTCCATACAATTAAGGAAGCTTATGAGCAATTACTAGCTGAAGGCTATATCTATAGTAAAGAACGCTCCGGCTATTTTATAGCGCCCTTTGAATTTGAATGGGGACAGCAGCAAAAACATCACATATCCACAGCTAAACCATTAACTACATATACTATAAAATTTGATTTTAATAACGGGCATGTGGATAAGGAGGCTTTTCCATTTTCCAGCTGGCATAAGTTGTTGAAAAAGCACTTCAATGTGGATAATTTAACGACGAGTCCTTGGCCAGGAGAAGCTATATTGCGGACGGAAATCGCTCGTTATGTTGAACGCTCCAGAGGCGTTACTTGTGAGGCATCGCAGGTGTTTGTTTATAGTGGTACACAAAATCAACTTCAAGCTCTCTGTCACTTTTTTGGCCAAAAAGCACATGTCGGTTTAGAGGAGCCTGGCTTTAAAAGAGTACGTGCAACATTGCAACAATGTGGATTAACGACTCATGCTATTCCTGTTGATAACTTAGGGGTATCCATACCGAAAGAATCCATCCACATGTTATACACAACACCCGCACACCAGTTTCCGCTTGGGATGGTCATGCCGGTTGAACGCCGTGCAGAACTTCTGCAATGGGCTACTTCTGAGAAGGCATATATTATTGAAGATGACTATGATTCAGAATTTCGTTATAAGGGGCTCCCTATCCCCTCTTTAGCAAAAATGGATCAGTTGCAACGTGTTATTTATTTCGGAACGTTTTCAAAAACACTTATCCCATCTCTGCGTATTAGTTATATGATTTTGCCTAAATCGTTAGTCGAAGAATTTATGCTATTTAATCAGGAGCAAAAATCTGTTGTCTCTAAAATAGATCAGCTTGTGTTAGCCGATTTTATTGCTCAAGGTTTTTTCGATAAGCATTTAGCAAAAATGCGCACTATATATCGTAAAAAACACCAAACTCTACTAGCAGCGATTAACGCAAATTTTTCTAATGAATTCGAAGTTATTGGCGAAAAATCTGGACTACATATTGTTATGAAGTTATCCAAAAGGCTTACTGAACAGGAGGCAATCAGACTGGCCGAGGAGGTGGGAATCAAAGTCTATCCATGTTCAACCTCCTATCAGCATGGCTCTAAACACGCTAAGGTCATTATGGGCTATGGTGGGCTAACCCTTGAGCAAATCAATGAAGGCATCGTGTCACTGGCTACTGTTTGGCAATCATCCTGAAAAGCTTTTTATAAATCAAAAAATGATGACTCCGATAGTACATATCAGAGTCATCATTTTGGATGCGTTGTTTGTGTAATAGTATTACTCATGTATCTATACCAGGCTTGATTATTTTATATTTGAATTAAAATCTTCCCTTGATGCTGGCGACTTTCCATTAAATCATGTGCTTTCTGCATGTCTTCTAATTTAAAGGTCTTAGCAATTGGTACTTGGAAACTTTCATCCTTCAATAATGCAAACATCTCCTGTGCAACTTGTTGTAGCATTTCTGGCTTGGAAGCTCGAGTCGTTCCTAAGCTAAAGCCTTTCACATTACGGCAGCTACTATGTAAATCAGATGTTTTTATATTTCCAGCTTTACCACCACTATTCCCGAATTGCACTAGCGTTCCATACGGGGCTAAACAGTTAAAGCTCTCTTCCGTAATATTCCCAGCAATTGAGTCAAAAACAATATTAACCCCATGACCATCTGTATATTCATTGACTTGAGCACTAAAATCATCGTATGTCAGTACATGATGGGCACCTAATTCATAGGCAATTGTCGCTTTTTTCATATCGCTAACCGTACCAATAATCTTCTTGGCGCCTAGCTTTTTCGCCATTTGAATCAGCATTGTCCCTGCCCCACCAGATGCAGCATGAATTAATACGCTATCATCTTTACTAATTGGAGCGATTTGATGTGTCAAAAGATAGGATAGAAACAAAACCGTTGGCACCGCGGCCGCCTTTTCCAAAGGGACATCATTCGGAACTTTAAAGACGAGCTGCTCTTTTGCCACCACATATTCTGCATAGGCTCCGTTTTTCGGGAATGCAATAACTTGGTCTCCCCTTTTAAAATTACTGTTCCCCTCACAAACCTCTTCAACTACACCAGCTACATCTAAACCGAGTATCATTGGGAAATTTGCTTTTGCTTTATTACCTGTTCTATTTTTAATATCAGCAAAATTCACACTCGTGTATGATGTACGTATTAATACTTCCCCCGCTGAAATAGTAGGCTTTGGACATTCCACGTACTTTAAAACATCAGAAGTACCAAACTCATTAATAATCACAGCCTTCATAAATTTCCCCCTCCTTGTTATAGTAAGATTATAAAATAAAAAAGGAATAAATGGGGGTATTTCCATGAAAATCAAATTAGTAAAAGAACAATACAATGGGATCTCATACAATTACTTTGATAGCACTAGTGATAAGGTGTGCTTTATGTTCTCTGGCACAGGCTATACGTATGAAAAACCACTTCTTTATTATTCCACTGAGCTGATGCTAGAGCTTGGCTATGATGTAGTACAAGTATGCTATGCATTTGATCCACAGCAATTTAAGCAGGAACCAGAAGCTATTTCAGCAATGGTTTATAGTGCCTCGAATCCTATTGTAGAATATGTTTTAAGCAAAAAATCTTATACGGAAGCTGTATACATTGGAAAATCACTCGGAACATTACCTATCACAGATTTTTATATGCAGCAGTCTTCACCTGTTTCTTCTCGTTACGTACTTTTAACACCGCTCCTGGGACTTGAACATGTTATGAAAAATTTGCTTGGTAAGCAGGCATTTCTAGCAATCGGTACAGCTGACCCTCATTACTCAAAAGAAAGTTTAGAACAACTTTCTTCATATGAGCTAGCTATTGTAGAAAATGCTGACCATTCTCTTGAAATAACAAATCATACAGTTGAGTCAGTCATCATTTGTCAGTCACTATTAACAGAGCTTAAAGCTTATCTTCAATAAGAATGTCGGAACCTTTTCAGGATTTATCGGTATAATTTCTGAATTTATCGGAACATTTTCATCGTTTATCGGAATGTTTTTGAAATTTATCGGAACACTTTTTAGAGGCGATAAAAAATACAGCTTGAGCCCATTAATATAAGGCTCAAGCCACTTTTAGACTTTTTGAAACTCCCCATTTGAGTATTCAGGGTTTCTCTGATGAACAATCTGTGTTCCTGCTATATCACCAGTAACATTGACAACGGTATTACCCATATCTACAATTGGAGAAACAGCCGCAATGATTGGTATTATCGTAAGCGGAAGGCCCATTGTAGAAAGTAATAGTGATGCAGTAACGACATCCGCCCCTTTCACTCCCGCGCACCCCATTGCAAGAACAACTCCTAAAAAAGCAATTTGTAAAATCATACTAAATGTAATAGGAAGACCGTATAGATTTGCTGCGAACACAGATAGAACACCTAATGTTGATGCTAATCCATTCATATTAAGTGTGGCGCCAAGTGGAAGCGTAAAACCATATATATTTTCTGGTATTTTAAGCCCATCTCTTGAAACGTCCATCGCTGCGGGAAGTGTTGCACTACTTGATGTTGTACTACAAGCTACTAACATAGCCGGACTTATTTGCTTGTAAAAGAATAATGGACTGGTTTTCCCCAATACTTTTAACATAATCGGATATACAACTAAGAGAATAATAGAAAAACCGATAAAAGCTGATAATACATATCGACCAACTTCGATTACTACCCCCAACCCAAGTGTACCGATAACGTTTGCGATTAATGCCATAATTCCATAAGGGGCAAAATTAATAACAATTTCAGCAATTTTAATCATTAAATTTGCGCCTTCATGAGCTAATTCCTTCATTCTCTTCACTTTGTCTCCAAGAAGAACCATTGCAATTCCGACAAAAATACCAAAGATTATAATTTGAAGCATATTTGTCTCTGACATTGCTTGAACAACGTTTGACGGAAACCATTGAACAATATTATCAAGAAAACTAAATTCCTCTCGCTCGATGGTTTCTGTGTTACCAAGAAGTCCTATCTCTCCTTTACCAGGCCTAATCAACAGGGCAGTAACAACACCAATAATTGTCGATAACAAAGTGGTAAATATATAAATAAACATTATTTTACCACCAATAGACCGTAACATTTTAATATCTTCAAGCTTAGTAATACCTGATACAATACTGAAAAAGGCCAGTGGAACGATGAGCATTTGTAACAAACGAATAAAAACGTCCCCGATAGGTTTTAAAATGGCAACTTTAGGTCCGAAGGTAACACCTAACACAACCCCAATTAATACACCGATGAAAATCTTTACATATAGCTTTTGCTTCCTCCACCATTTCATGCAAACACCTCCTTATTCTCCAACCGCCGAAGTCTAAAAATTCAGTCAATTATATTCACAATATTTGATTATCTGTATTAATCCTCATTATTTTTAAGTGTCACTTAAATTTTTGCGTAAAAAAACAATCCATTACCATAATAAAGGATGCCATTTTTGTTAAAACGTATACCATACATACGTTGAACTGGAGTGAAGACTG
Organism: Lysinibacillus sp. 10T31; assembly: GCF_056394365.1. NCBI lineage: Bacteria > Bacillati > Bacillota > Bacilli > Caryophanales > Bacillaceae > Lysinibacillus > Lysinibacillus sp. 10T31. The sequence goes on along the minus strand of NZ_JBFTHS010000056.1, from coordinate 6,741 downwards.
AGCACCCCCAGGAAAGCGCCCAGTTGGAACGGAAATCAACCCCACGTTATAATAATGAGCCAAAAATGGACTCAATTGAAATATTTCAAAATCTTGATAGTTCCATATCAACTTAGTTATTTAAATGACACTTAACTATAACTTAAAGGTTTATACTAGTTCCCATCTTATTTTTAATAGCTTTTTCGTAAAAATATTTTGCAACGACAATGTCTACAATTGCTAATCCTACAGATTTAAATAGAGTAATTTCTTCAGAACTTTCTCTTCCTTTTAATTTTCCGGCTACAATTTGTCCGAGCTCTCCAAAGATATCGTCTGAATTAAAGACTCCTTCATTTATTGGAATTATTATGTCACCAGTCTCTTCTGTGGCTGCTTCTATGGATTCAACTACTACTTTTTGAGCTGAAGAAAGAGCATGAGATGGTAATTCTTGCATTGTAGGTCTGAATGAACCAACCGAATTCACATGAACACCAGGCTTTAACGATTCAGAAAAAACCGGTGTGGAAGAATTGGTTGTCGTAACAATAATGTCAGCTTTAAGTACCGCTTCATTCGGATCTGAATAGACTTGTACATGCTTATCGAATTTATTTCTAACGTACTTAGCAAACTCATGGGCTTTTTGTTCCGTTCTATTATAAAGAAGAATTTCTTCAATATTTCGCACAGCTAATATAGCTTCAACTAGACCTTTTGCTTGTTCTCCTGTGCCGATAATGCATAACTTTTTTGAATCTTCACGGGATAAATATTTCGTTGCCACACCTGATAAAGCACCCGTTCTAATCATTGTTAAATAAGAACCTTCTAGAAGTGCAATTGGTTCCCCAGTTTTGAAGTCTGATAGCATTACCACTCCAGTTATCGTTTTCTTACCTAATTCTTTATTATTAGGAGCTACTGTTACTACCTTTAATCCAACACTACTAAGTTCTTCAGCTACAGAAGGCATAATCAATGCTGTATTTTGGTCGTTATTAAAAGGCAGAGCGGCGCGGATTGGTGTAATAGTTCTATTTGCCGAAAATTCCCTCAATGCAACAGCCACGCATTCAATAATCTCATTCATATCTACTAAACTTTTTTGTTCATCAGCACTTATAACTAACATAATTCTCCACCTTTTTTCTAACTTTATTTTAATTTTAGAATACTAAATTGGATGCACAATCAGCAGCAAATTCACTTCAATAAAAACCCTCTATTAAGGGGATCATCCGGACTAATCACAAATTGATGGAAACCTGTGATAAAGGCATTCCCAGTAACTTTTGGAATAACAGCTTTAAATTCATCAACTGTCGCCAATGAAAGTACTTCACCAACAAATTGTCCATCCGTTATACTTTCATGAATAAAACTCCCCCCCTCCTTTAGTACGCCACGTTCGTATAAAGTAGCTGCTCTTGCAGCAGTACCCGAACCACATGGGGATCGATCAACCTGTTTGTCAGCAAAGATTGTGACATTTCGCAAATCAGCATTTCTGTCTTTTGGATTATCCGAGAAAATCACACCATAAATCCCTGTTATATCTTCATATGGATGTCTTACTTCAATCTGACTTTCGATATAATGTTTAATTTTGTCACCCGATACTTGCAAATCCCATAAATCTTTGTTGTTCACTTTTAGGCCAACTCTCTCACTATCAACCACGGCATAAAAAGCACCGCCGTATGAAATATCTACTTCAAATTCGTGAGCATCAATTTTAATCGGAAAATCTTTTCTATAGACAAAAGAAGGAACATTTTCAAAGGAAACAGACTCTACTTTAGTTCCGCTACACTTTGCATACGCCGTTACAGGCCCACAAGGACAATCAATGATAAGTTTATCGTTTTCATCTTTTACCTCAATCATGCCTGTTTCAATAGCCATCGTCACCACCGCAATAACGCCATGGCCACACATTGTACTCCAACCTTCATTGTGCATAAACAACACACCTATGTCTGCACCTTTGGTCGCTGGTGGAGTAATAATGCAACCATACATGCCATCATGACCTCTTGGCTCATACATTAGTACTTCTCGAATATGATCCAAATGTTCCATACAATAAGCACGTCTTTCTAGCTGCGTTTCTCCTTTAATTTCTGGTAAACCTCCAGTAATTACCCGCAATGGTTCTCCTGACACATGAAGATCAATCGTAGTAAACATTTTTTTGAATTCCATAATTCTTCCCTCCAATATAATTGGTAAACTTGTAAATCACCTAAGCTTCAATTTAATTCTAAAATTTAAATATCACTTAAATTTTTATTCAAAAAAATTTATTTATTTCCGTTTTGATTGAGCACTTTTTCAATCATCTTGTACTAAATTTTGGTGATAAATCTATTAAAAGACCAAACCAAAATTTAAATGTCACTTAAATTTTTATTTAAAAAAATATGAACCTTTATAAATCACAATAAAAATTGAGCAATGTAAAGAGTTTACATATATTATACATCTCATTTCTGAAAATTCAATGTTTTTTGAATATTTTTCACTTTGAGCTCGTTTGAATTCGAGACTTTTCATCCCTCATTTTCAAATGTCCATTCACCTTTATCTCAAAAACTACAAAACCCAAAGTCTTCCACAACTTTACAAGAACTTAAGTATTTTATATACTTTATCACAATAAAACTATATTTGAGGTAGATAAAATGGATAAAGATATAGGAATTTTAATAAAAAGACTTCGCAAGTCAAAAAAAATGACATTGAAGGAAGTCTCTGAAAAAACAGATTTATCTATAAGCTTTTTATCTCAATTAGAACGATCTCTTTGTTCCGTTACATTACACTCCTTGCGCAAAATATCTGAAGCTCTCGATGTTAGTCCTAGTTATTTCTTTCCTGATTCAATACAAATGGACAAAGATATGATTAGACGTGGGGCTTTTAGACAATCGGAACATAAATCATCGTTTATTTACTCGGACCTTTCTGGAGATGTTTCAAATCCTATATTTGTTCCAATTTTAGTAACCTTATTGCCTGGGGACAAACGAGAAACTCCTTTTTCTCATGAAGGACAGGAATTTATTTATGTCACCGATGGAATCTTGACTATCATTCTCGATAATACAGAATATGATCTTTTTCCTGGAGATAGTATTCATATGAATTCAACTATACCCCACAACTGGTTTAATAAAACAGATAAACCTACAAATTTTATATTTGTTTCTTCAACTTCCATCAAAGTCTAAAATAATACCATAAATTCTCTACCTGACGCATAGCTTCATATCCGTGTAAATCTATGCCCCCATAGATAATTTTGGATAAATTATTATTTTAGCAAAACTTAATAGATAGCAAGAGTCCATTATTCACCTCTTTTTAAGAAACAAGCCGTAACCTTTTATATTGAAATGAAAGGTTACTGGCTTTTTTGTCCTTTTGATTTTTAGCTTATATGTTTTCAAATATATCCCCTTTGTTTATCTAAATATTCATAAAAGCAACACTTTACTAAAAATACAAACATATGCTACACTATCGAAAATACATTGAAGAGAAGAGTAAATAAGGCTGTTCTTCCCAGAGAGCTCGGGTTGCTGAAAACGAGTAAGAACGAATTATTGAAACAAGTCTCGGAGTAGCGCATTGGATTTCTGTTTGAATGATGGTGCGACGGGAACTCCCGTTACAGAGTAACAGTATAAGCATAAGTGTTTATGCCGTACTGAAAAGGCTATTATGGCGACATAATAGTGAACTAGGGTGGCACCACGTGAGTATAAATTCCACAATCTCGTCCCTAAGACAAATCGTCTTGGGGGTGGGATTTTTCTGTTTTAGTTACTTGTCATAACTACTAGGAGGGATTTATATGAGCATGAATAAATTATTAGAGGCGTGGCGTTATCCGGCAATATTATTGTTTAGTATTGGTGTGTCCAGCGTTGGAAGCTGGATATATTTTATAGCTTTAAATCTTATTGTCTTAAACCTTACAGGGTCAGCTATAGCTGTGTCCGGATTGTATATCGTTAGAGCGTCATCTACACTTTTTGCAAATTTTTGGTCAGGTAGTTTGATAGATCGTTTAAATAAAAAATATCTCATGATTGTTCTCAATCTTTTCGAATCTTTACTACTTGTCATACTACCTTTCTTCTCTACGTTGACTTGGATATATTTCATGGTCTTTGTTATCACAATGGCTAGTTCTATGTATCATCCGACTTCCATGACTTACATTACGAAATTAATACCCACTGAACAAAGAAAACGTTTTAACGCCCTTCGAAGCTTACTTGATTCTGGCGCATTCGTAACCGGGCCAGCCATTGCAGGACTGCTGTTTACGATCGGAACGCCTAATATGGCAATTTACTTGAATGCCATTGCTCTATTTTTATCTGCCTGTATTACATTAAGTATGCCTAATGTTGAAGCCAATCAACAACTGACTAATAAGGTAGATGGAAAATTCTCCTACAAGATATTGTTGGATGATTGGAAGCTCGTTATTAGATTTAGCCTTAAAAATCCCTATATTATGATGATCTATTTATTATTCAGTGCGATGATTGTCATGATGACAGCGACAGATTCTTTAGAAGCTGCCTTTGCTACCCAAGTACTTTCATTATCTGAAGGTGAATACGGTGTTTTAGTGAGCATAGCAGGTGCTGGAATATTAGTTGGTTCTTTAATGAATACAGCCATCGTTGAAAAAGTGCCGACTGCTTGGTTAATAGGAATGGGTTCGTTAATAACGGCATTAGGCTATTTAACTTTCACATCCTCTTACACATTTCTTATCGCTTCTTTAGGATGCTTTATTTTGTCCTTTGCAATGGCCTTTGCCAATACCGGTTTCCATACTTTTTATCAAAGCAATATTCCTGTCGATAGCATGGGGAGAATAGTAAGTATTTACGGTATTGTAGAAGCCTTGCTCATTATTATCATCACTGCCTCCTTTGGAGTTGCAGCTGAAATTATATCTATTCGATATGTTGTTGTCTCTGCCGCCATTATTATGTTTGTAGTAGCAACGATACTGCTAATTTTTAATGTTCAACCTTCAAAGGCCAGATTTTATAGAAGTACTTCTGAACTCCATGACTAGAAGAGATTTCGATGCTATCGCTTCGCTTTCGGAAACAATAGCGGTATAAAAATAGTAGCACCTCCTATTAAAGAGGTGCTACTTAAAATGTTGGGATAAGGCATAATGGTATTTTACTGTTGTTTCTATAGCTTTGTTTGTCACTTTGGCTCTTCTTTCCGTCGCTCTGTCGGGGCTATCCACGATTTGGGCTGTTCTATCCACGATTTTGATGGTTCTATCCACGATTTTGGCCGCTCTATCCACGATTTTGATGATTCTATCCACGATTTTGGCCGCTCTATCCACGACTTTGATGATTCTATCCGTCACTCCGGCTCTTCTTTCCGTCGCTCTGGCTCTTCTTTCCGTCACTCGGGGCTATCCACGATTTTGATGGTTCTATCCACGATTTGGGCTGTTCTATCCACGATTTTGATGGTTCTATCCACGATTTTGATGGTTCTATCCATGATTTTGGCCGCTCTATCCACGACTTTGATGATTCTATCCACGATTTTGGCCGCTCTATCCACTACTTTGATGGTTCTATCCACGATTTCGGCCGCTCTATCACGACTTTGATGATTCTATCCGTCACTCTGGCTCTTCTTTCCGTCGCTCTAGCTCTTCTTTCCGTCGCTCCGACTCTTCTTTCCGTCACTCGGGGCTATCCACGATTTGGGCTGTTCTATCCACAACTTTGATGGTTCTATCCACGATTTTGGCCGCTCTATCCACGACTTTGATGGTTCTATCCACGATTTCGGCCGCTCTATCCACGATTTGGGCTGTTCTATCCACGATTTTGGCCGCTCTATCCACGATTTTGATGATTCTATCCACGATTTTGGCCGCTCTATCCACGACTTTGATGGTTCTATCCACGATTTCGGCCGCTCTATCCACGACTTTGATGATTCTATCCGTCGCTCTGATTTCTTTCCGTCGCTCTAGCTTTGCTATCCGTCGCTCTGACTCTTCTTTCCGTCGCTCTGATTTCTTTCCGTCGCCTCGGCTCTGCTTTCCGTCGCTTTGGCTCTTCTTTCCGTCGCCTTGGCTCTTCTTTCCGTCGCCTTGGCTCTTCTTTCCGTCGATCTGACTCTGCTTTCCGTCGATCTGACTCTGCTTTCCGTCGCTCCGAGTTCTTTCCGTCGCTCTAGCTCTGCTATCCGTCGCCCTGGCTCTTCTTTCCGTCACTCCGGCTCTTCTTTCCGTCGCCCTGACTCTTCTTTCCGTCGCTTTGGCTCTTCTTTCCGTCGCTCTGATTTCTTTCCGTCGCTCTAGCTCTGCTTTCCGTCGCTCTGACTCTTCTTTCCGTCGCCCTGGCTCTTCTTTCCGTCGCCCTGGCTCTGCTTTCCGTCGATCCGAGTTCCTTCCGTCGCCCTAGCTCTGCTTTCCGTCGCCYTGGCTCTTCTTTCCCTCGCCCTAGCTCTGCTTTCCGTCACTCTGACTCTCCCATCCAATTTAACGGCTGAAATGTCGAGCATTCACTTCACCTTGTATGTAAAACAAAAAAAGAGGCTGGGACAAAACCCATCTCTAAACTAAAAAGCCGGTGAAATTTTACGATCAGTAAAATTTCACCGGCTTTAAATTTTTTTTATAAAAAAATAAGGACCACTTCTGATAAAATTAAGTCACCACAACAAAATTATACAGAAAGA
>NZ_JBFTHS010000055.1:0-27567 GCF_056394365.1 Lysinibacillus sp. 10T31 | reverse complement strand
TTAACAAGTAGAGGGCGAACAGTTTAGTTGTCGGGATATAATCCCACGGGTGCTTCCGTTCGACCCCGGCTACTATCAATCTATAAATTGAATAAAAAATAGTCAACCAGATTACTCCGGTTGACCTTATAATACGAACGGGTGCTTTAGTGGAATAAGGAGAATTAGAATAATCAATCTTTAAAAATTCTAAGCCAACATTAGGTACTGAAATCGGAGCATAATTTGAAAAAGAAAAAAACTAATTTCTTAATACAAAACGTAAATATTAATTTGCCTTTAGTGACCATTTACACAGAGCTATTTAAACTTTATGTCTTTTCTTCTGTTCATAATAAAATGTCTAAAAGTTCTTGTTCAAAGAATCAAAATGCTTTAAAATCCTCATGTTAAGAAGGCGGGTTTGTGGCAGTGTCTAAAAGTTCTTGTCCATATACATCGATTAAGGAAAAATGTGGGGAAACAGTCGTGAATTGAATTTATGTATTAACAGATGTTCGCAAAATACAATCTAACTATACTAAGTCCTTGTTTATGAAACGTCTAAAACCCTTGGTATTAAAGGGGTTGGCGTTTTCTTTATTTTAATGTATAGGAATGGAAACTGCAACTAACCTTAAACAAGTAGTAGTAGAATTTGACGGTAAAGTTGATCCTGCTACAGCTGGTGAAAAAGGTAACTATACTCTTACAGGTACTAACTCTCCTGCAGTTGATTCAGTAATCGTTGCAGAAGATGGTCGCTCTGTAACTTTAAATGTTGTTACAAATCTTGAAAACCAAGCTGAATATAAATTAGCTGTAAACAACATTAAAGCTGGCGATAAAGTTATCAATGCTAAAGATTTAAAATTCAAGCCTCTTGACAACACAGTGCCAACTGTTGCTAAAGTTGAAGCTTTAGGTAACAAAACTATTCGCGTACACTTCAGCGAACCAGTAAAATCAGCTACAACTTCACAATTCAAAATTGATGGTAAAGTAGTTGTAGGTAATATCTCAACGAACTTAAACACTGTAATCATTAAATTATCTTCTGCTTTAACAGATGGAGAACACACTCTAACTGCTGAAGGTACTCAAGATTACAACAACTTCAAAACAGTTCAAGCTGATACTAAATTCAACGTTGTTGAAGATAAAACTGCTCCAACTGTAACTTCAGTTGTAAGTGCTTCATTTGAGAAAGTAGTTCTTAAATTCTCTGAGCCTGTAGAGCAAGTATTTGCTTCTAACATCTACTGGATGCAAGGTGGAGCTAAAAAACAAGCTGCATCTGTAAAACAACTTACTGATGATACTTATGAATTCACATTTAATGGTGACAATAAACTTGTTTACACAACAGATTTATATGTTACTAATGTAAAAGACTACTCTGGTAACGTTATTGATAAAGATACAAAAGTTCAAGTAACTCCTGTAGTCGATCTAACTCGTCCAGAAGTAATTAGTGCAGGTATTAATAAAGATAATAACAAGCAAGTTGTTATTAAATTTACTAAATCACTAGATACAGAGACTACAGCTAAGAAAGCTGCTAACTATGTGATTAAAGATAAAGATGGTAAAGTACAACCAATTTCAACAACTGTTGATGTATCAAAAGATAAAGAAGTAACACTTACTTTATTAGGTAATATCAAAGATAACGCTGATTATACATTAACTATAACTGGTGTAGCTGATAACACTACAATGAAAAATGTAATGCTTCCATACACTACAACTTTATCAGTTAAAGATGTAACGCCTCCGAAATTTGAAAGTGCTAATCTTTTAAATAAAAACCAAATTTTTGTTTCATTTAATGAAGTAATGGCTACAAGTGGAGACGGTTCAATCGTTGAGGCTGATAAATATGAGATAACTGATTCAAAAGGTAATAAATTAAAAATTACAGGATTCGATGTAACTCAAGATGCAAAAGGTGTTATTCTTACATTAAATGAATCTATTACAAACTATAAAGACGGTTATAAAGTAAAAGTATCTCTAGTTAAAGATTTAGCTGGAAATCACTTAGAAGGATACACTAAAACTCACGATTTAGGAGAACAAGGCGCTACTACGATCAATACTGTTAAAGCCACTGCTAAAGATAAAGTTGAAGTAGAATTCAATAACGCGATTCAAACATTAAATCAAGGTGATTTCAAAATTGAAGGTTATGATATTGCACATAATGAAATCTCTTCTGATGGTAAAACAGTAACTTTCACATTAAAAACTGATTTAAAAGAACATGTGAATGGTGAAACTCTTAAATTAGAAGTTAAAGATCCATCAACTGTTGATGTATTAGGTAAAAAAATCGCAACTGATTCAAAAGTAATCACTGACAAAATCAAAGCGACTGTTAAAGAAATTACAAAAGTTGAAGGTTCAGACACTCAAATTAAAATTACTTTCAACGAAGCAGTACAAGTTACAGATCCTGCTGCTGCAAAAAATGATTTCGTAGTACTTGATAATTTAGATGATGAAGCTACAGTTGCTGTAGAAGGCGTAAAATCTGATGATAAAGATAATACATCTATTATCTTAACTTTAGCAAAACCAGTAGTTTCTGCTACAGTTTCTTCTGCAAAAGAAGTTCGTTACGTTAAAGACATGGCAGCAAAGGCAAATGCGATTGCTGACATTGAAAAACGAACTGTAGAATTAGGTACAGTGGATAAAGCTCCAGTTGATGCTGTAGTTAAAAAAATTGCTGATCTTACTGATGCAAGTACAATTGCTGATGTTGATGCTGCTAGAACAGCTTATAACGCTTTAACAGCTGCTCAACAAAAATTAGTACCAGCTGCAAGCGTTACTACTTTAGATAAAAAAGAGCAAGGTTTTGTAGACGCTGAAGCAGCTAAAATTACTAAAGAACTTCTAAATCCAACTTTAGTAGATGGCGCAAAAGTACTTGATAAAGCTAAAGCTTTAGTTACTACAGGCTTTGATGTTACACTTGTAAGTTCATCAAATACTGCAATCGTTGATGGTATTGTTGCTCAACCAGCAAAACCTGCAGCAGATGTTACAGGTGATGTAGTATTTAAAGTTGCTAAAAATGGTAAAGAAAAAACTGTAACAATTAACCTTACAGTTGCTGCAAAATAATTAGGGAAGTGCTTGGCACCCCCTATGATATTGAAAAAGACTAAAAGTACTGTGGAGATGTAATCTCTGCAGTACTTTTCTTTTTTTATGATTCAATAATATTCGTTGGGTATCTACGGTTAGACAGACGAATCTAGCTTTAAACTTAATGGTAGTAACGTAGAATTAAATGAAACTAAAAATGCTAATGGCACATACACTTATGTAGCTACTCATTTAGTTGATGATGGAGATAAAGCAGGCAAAGTAACATTCCAAATCAATGTGAAATCAGCTACAGGTATCCTTTCTCAAACAGTTGAAGCAACAACTGACTCATCTTCTATCACTATTAAATAATAGTTAGAAGAGGCCCATACTTTCAACACTATTAATGTGATGTTGGAATGTATGAAAGAAAGTAGCCCCTCAATCGAGAAATCGTTTGAGGGGCTTTTTCTATTTGAACTTCTTTTTCACTTATATATTCGAATTCTATTCAATTTATAAAGCTTTTAGTTCCCATTGCGGAGTTAGGGCTTATTTGAAAATATATCATTGAGGAAGTTTTGTAGGAAATACATGTCTAATTTGTGGTTTTAATGAACTTTATGACCTACCTTATGATGGAAGGGGGATGACTTTAGACGAATCTGCCCTTGAAAGTTACTTCATCTGGAGCTCTATCACTTGATGCTACTACAGTTGGAGATATTTCAACTAGGTAAAACGGATAAAGGTACTATTACTGGTTATTCAGCTACTAATGGTGAAATAATCTGATAGCAGCATAAAAGGGGAAGGATCTCGAATTCTTTATTACATCAAAGACATTTTGTTCAATTATCCAACAAGGGTAAAGGAAGAAAAAACTTTAGCGTTTACTAAATCTCTTAGATTCTTATCGTATAATCGATAAATAACAGACGTAATCTCCTCATCTATTTCATCGACAAATTCAACTACTTGTTCGTCTTCAACGTTTTCCACATTTTTATCTTTTACTATCGTAGAGCACCTCACCTTATAAAGATTAGACCTATTTTTATATTATCACATGAGAATGCTTTAATAATTGTTCCATCAATAGCTCAGTTTTGTAATGTTATAAGTTGTCTTTTCTAAAAAGAAGCTTTTTAAACTTTGTTTTATATTTTTAAGCATAAATATAGATATCCCTATAGATTATATTTCGAGTGACATTTAAACTTTTCCTTTTATATAACAATTCCATTTTAATTTATAGGTTTAAAAAATATAAATTTGGTAAATAACTATACTAATTTATTAACCTGAAAGGAGTTAAAAGACTAAAAGTGATACAGAAATACTGGGAAAGCACTCGAAAAGATATCCCGATATTAACAAGAAAAGTTATAAATGAATATTTATTGAGTTTAAAGTTGACTAATAAAGCAGAAGCCACTATTACAAAATATCGATGGATACTAAAGAGATTCTTTTCGGAGTGTTTAGTTTCTTTGGACGAGTTAACATCAGAGGATGTACTTACATGGTTGAATAAGTTTTCAGCTGGCAAAAATACAAAAACATTAAATCTCTTTTTATCTACTCTTTCTTCTTTTTTTCAATTTTGTCTTGAGGAAGAGTATTTAGAAAACATGGTAATGAAAACAAGATGGAGACTTAAAATACCTCAAGATACCTAACTATTTAAATGAACAAGAATATGCTCAGGTGAAATTGGCCGCAGAAAAATTACCTCTTCGTGACCGAGCGATAGTTCTTTTTCTATTTTCTTCAGGGTGTAGGAGGGCAGAAGTCGCGAAACTATGTATTGAAAATGTTAATTTTGATCGCAGAACAGCTGAAATACTAGGAAAAGTGAATAAATATAGACAAATACATTTTTCAGTGGAATGTTCCAAGAGTATTTATATCTAGAACATATGAAAAAAAGATCCTTTATTTACGAATAAATTTGTAAGAATCCTAAAATTAATTATCTATCATTTTGAAAAGGATAGAATGGCCATAGAATAGAAAACCCAAAAAATAGCCCCTATCAGTCCGTGTAAGAACTAATAGAGGCACTAACTAAGAAGTAAAGTCGATACTACAATCTGAATACCGTTTGGGCTAAATAATCATCGGTTTCCTGAAAATCTTGAAGTTCAAAAATAATAAGAGCGTAAGGAACTACCTCACCTTCAACGAGGAACTAGGCAAAGATTAGTGACTTCAAGGATATCATTTCACATGATTTTTATTGATCATTTCCTGTACTGTAGTTTTAATATTGCGATCATATTTTATATCTTTAAAAGTACCAGTATATGTCTTTTTATATGATCCGGTACTTATATCGTATAGTGTAATAGTATATTCACCTGAAGCCTTACCATTAGCAATAGTTCCTTCTAAATCCATATAGGCATCATGCGCATTAGCAAGTCCTGTACCGCCATTTGATACTCGAACGGTATGCTGAGAAAAGAATTCTCGAGTATTATCTAGGTATGAAGTAAAGATAAAATCACTTACAATTTCACGGGAAGGATTAAATATATCGTCTTCCTGATAATAACGGTCTTCCGAAATAAGATCTAAATTTAGAGTTTGTAGATTCACAAAATAGTATCTATCAGCAACTTCAAATGTAGTAATATAAACTGTTTTTGTTTGACTATTCCAGTCAACCTTTGCACCAAGTGCTTCACTAATAAAACGAAGAGGTACGAGAGTTCTACCATTAATTATCTGTGGAGCAACGTCTAAAGTAATCTTTTGTCCATTAACAGTTGCAGTCTTGCTACCAACTACTAAAGTAATTTTTTTTGTACCTCGATTAGCTGTAATCGTCTTTGTTTTTGCAGTCCATTGAACTGTTGATTCTAATTCCTCGAAAATTGTTCGCATGGGTACTAAAGTTCGTCCATTAACAGATACCGCACCTTGGTCAAATTATATATCGTCACCATCAATTTCTACTTTAATAGCAGATGCAGCTTCTGTAGAAGGTGCAAATGCGAAACTAATAACTAATAAAATAAGAGCTAGAGTAAGTCTAGTTGTAAATTTTTTGATCACTTTAAATCTCCTTTAAACATAATTGAATTTGGCTACTAATATACATCGTGAATTACCTGGAAAGAATATTAGTAAATAATAGATTGATTGTCAGTTAATAACGCTGATTTAAACCGACCGACACTATCCCTTCAGTCTCTGTAGGGTGTGTACTTGTTTTTACTTTTGTTTGTTGTTTGTTCACATAAAGGGGTTGTTTAATTAAGGACCTTTGATAGTCGCTTTTGAGGAGGCTTGAAGCCTAATTCTCCTGTTGGTTGTTAATCACTCTTATTTGTCTTTGACATGTGAGAGGTGGTGAGTTCTTTTGCAGTTCCTTAAGCCTTGTAATTATTTCGTCTAATTCTTCAGTTATGTATCCAACCTTTCTCTAACGCTTATTGTATTTATTATATAAGTGTTCCTCAAGTATTATTATATTCCTGTGATGGTGCTATTTAGATGGTGCCATTTACCTATGTGATAATTTAAGAAGCATTACCAACCGTAATCGTTTTTTCTTGCTCATTATACTAGTATTAATATCGAAGAATGAAAGGGTTCGTATATAACTTCCCTTTAGCTTTCAAGCACTACAAACAATTAAGCTGGATTATAGGAATGATATTTATTAAAACGTCGATATATTAATAAGTTGATAGGATTGAAGACTGGACCACTCCTCGGGAATCAGCGTCACAGATAAGACCCTGCAACGAACCAAAACTGCTCATTGGACGCCCCCTGGGAAGCGCCCAGTCTCAACGGAAATCAACCACACGTTATGCTGATGAGCTAATGTTCTTAAAAGTAATTTTCAATGTTTCCCCTGAAGAATGAACACATTTAAGAGATGAATATACGAAGTTCATAGGGGCTTGAAAAACCCTTAAATCACTATGGAGCTTTTGCAGGAATGTGGTCTAGGATTACAGTACCTATTTCTACTTTTTTCGATAAGAATGCCACATTTTGGGCATTTTTCATGTTAAGATGGTAAATAGTGATTAGAAAATTTATGTAGAAAAAGGAGATAGGAATGTTAAACAAATTAAAAGCTTTATGCATTGTTGCAACTGTTGTTTTCGCTTTTATATTGTCTGGACAAACTTCTGCGTCAGCTGCTAGTGACAAAGGAATTCAGATACGAAATAATGTTACGATTAATATCGATGGAGAAACGATTCAAATCAATGATCCAATTTTAAATAAATCGGATTTTCTTCTTTTGCCAATGAGAGCTTTGTATGAGGCGATTGGTGCGAGTGTTGACTGGAACAATGAAACACAAACTGCCACAGCTAATCGCAATGGCAAGGTTATTAATTTAACAATTGATTCTATGACAGCCTTAGTAGATGGATATGAGGTTTCAGTGGATGTTGCACCATTCATGTATAAGGATAGAACATACATGCCATTGCGCTTTGTTACTGAAAACCTTGATGGAAACGTCAATTGGGACCCTAATACACAAACTGTTAATATTTTATTAGATGATCCTGCAGAGATCCCTCAAGAAGATCCATATATCTTACATGTAAATAATAAGCGTATTGTAATGTCAGAACCAATTATTACGAAACAATCTCGATCCTATATTCCTGCGGATTATTTATCTGATTATTTAGATGATTCTGCAGGTAATTGGCTGCCAGATAAATCATTTGAATTACAAATTGCTGGCATGAGCCTTGTCTTCAAGGATGGTAGTAATAACGTTTTGATCAACAATGAATCTGTAACAATAGAAGAACAGCCGTTTATTCAAAAAGGGAAAATGTACGTTCCTATTACTTTTGTTGTCAATACATTGGGAGGAAACCTACGTTATATTAGCGAAAAAAGAGAAATGTATATTTATATTTATCGCGCTATGTATACAAGTGATTTCCTAGAAAAATCTTTTGGTACTACATCATATCCTCAACCTGTTCCTTCTGCTCGTTTAGAAGGAGATCGTGATTTGATGGTCAGTGATAATCCTGAAAATTTAACGCACGACCTATTACCTAAAACAAATGCTACGCTTGCACAATATCAAGTTAAATCTACATCAGCTACAAATAAGCATCGAGTATTTGGCTGGCATTTAAATAAACTTGGAACAGAAGTAAAGATTGGTATTACGATCGAGAATACTTCAAGCTCTGAAAGTATTAAGGTTAGCAGTGCTAAAGGTATTACTCAAATGTCTGGAAATAACTGGGTAGGTCATGATATTGGGTTATCGATTGCAGATGCAACGTTAAATGGAAAACTAAAAAGATCTGATAGTACAGGTATTGTGATCGCACCAGGAGAAACAAAGGTGATTGAAACATTCGAGATGTTCCCTGATTATGTCATTGGATTTTTACATGATATAGATATCCAAGCTGTTAATGGTGGAAGTACAGATTATATGATTCGAACAGTATTAACGAAGAGTAATAGTGATTTAACAAAGATCAAAACGGACGCTGTGGCAATTGATGAATATGCGAAGCATCCACGAGGTGCTTGGCCAAGTGCTACTATTCTAGCAGATCTTCCGGAATATACAGTAGATACACCAGAGGTAGGTTACAACCTTTCAAATGGAAGAACAGATCACTTGCTAACGACAGAGAATTCTCTGTCACAAATCAATGGTGCATTGGGGAATCCTGGTCACTTCGGTATGAACTATAAGGTATCGATTCCACTTGTAAATGATTCAGGAAAGACAAAAACGATCAAGGTTAAGTTAACTGGTCGAGGTGGCTTATACAGTGGTGCAGTGAAGTTCAATGGCAAAGTGTACTTAGTGCCTTCGTTGCGATCAAGCTCAGAATATGTTGAATTTGAATACAAGATGAAAGGTTCATCAGAAAAGCTTGAGTTAGAATTAATGCATGCAGGTGGAGTAAATCTTCCAGTAGCTATTTATGTAGAAACAAAATAAAAGAAGTCCCTGGCACGAATCCTGTTCACAACATGTTTCGTGCCATACTTTTAACTTTTTTTAGTAAGTGTCTTCTGCTATAAGATTATTTTTTTCATACGTATAAGGCATTTTAAAGTAATAAGTGCTAGTTTCTATGATGAGCTTCGAGTTAGAATGATTATTAATTCTATGTTTCTTTCGGTGGAAACTATAAGAAATGCATTAATAGACATTCAAGAGTTTAAAGAAGAAGTTCATAGGGTCTTGGAAAATCCTAAGATTTCCGTGCATCTTTTGCAGGAATGGGGTTTAGGTGCCAGTACCTAATTCGGCTTTTTTCGATAATGATACCACGTCTTGGACTTTTTTCATGTTAAGATATCCTATAGATTAATAATGGAAAAAGGAGTTTGAGATGTTTAGTAAATTTAAGACCACATGTATGATTACCGCAGTTGCTTTGGCTTCGATATTGCCTGGGCAAACCTCTGCATCAGCTGCTAGTGACAATGGGATCCACATCAAAAATAGTGTTACTATTAATATCAACGGCGAGACTCTTAAAGTGTCTGATCCGATTTTAAATAAATCCGATTATCTTTTTTTACCTATGAGAGCTTTGTATGAAGCGGTTGGTGCCAGTGTGGATTGGAAGAAAGAAACACTTACTGCGTCAGCTATTCGAGATGGCAAGTTGGTTGATTTAACAATAGGTTCAAAGACAGCCTTAGTGGATGGACAAAAGGTGCCAATGGTTGTTGCACCATTTATGTATAAGGATCGTACTTATATGCCATTGCGTTTCGTCAGTGAGAATTTTGGTGGTAACGTGAACTGGAATCCTACTACACAAACTGTTGATATTTCCTTAACAGATGAGATACCAGGGAAACCTCAAGGGGACCCATACATTTTACATATTAATAATGACCGCATTGTGATGGAGGATCCAATTATCGTAAAGCAATCGAGATCCTATATTCCGGCTAATTATATATATGAAAACTTAGAGGATTCTTCTGGCACGTTGTTACCTGATAAATCGTTTGAATTGCAAATTGCGGGAATGAGTTTTGTTTTCAAGGAAAATAGTAACCAAGTTCTAGTAAACGATGAAGTTGTGACAATAGAAGAAAAACCATTTATGCAAAATGGGAAGATGTATATTCCTGTTAGT
Organism: Lysinibacillus sp. 10T31; assembly: GCF_056394365.1. NCBI lineage: Bacteria > Bacillati > Bacillota > Bacilli > Caryophanales > Bacillaceae > Lysinibacillus > Lysinibacillus sp. 10T31. The sequence goes on along the minus strand of NZ_JBFTHS010000055.1, from coordinate 17,359 downwards.
TTTGTTGTCAACGCATTAGGTGGGAATTTACGTTATATTGAAGATAAAAGAGAATTGTATCTTTATGTCTATCAATATATGTATACAAGCTCCTTCCTTGAAAAATCTTATGGTGCTACATCAAAGCCTGGGATTGTTCCTTCTGCTCGTTTAGAAGGAAATCGTGATTTGTTAATTAGTGATAATCCAGAAACGTTAACGAGCAAGCTGATTCCTAAATCTAACGCTACGCTTGCACAATATCAAGTGAAAGCAACATCAGCTACAAATAAACATCGAGTATTTGGCTGGCATTACAATACGTTAGGGACAGATGTACAAATCGGTATTACAGTTCAAAATACTTCTCGTACTGAAAGCATCGAAGTAATCGACTCCAAAGGGACTAGCCAACAAACAGGAAATAGCTGGGTTGGCCATGATATTGGTTTAACCATTGCTGATGCAACGTTAAATGATAAGCTTAAAAAATCTAGTAGTAAAGGGATTGTCATCGCACCAGGAGAAACAAAGGTGATCGAATCATATGATTTGCTCCGTGATTATATCATTGGTTTTTTACATGATCTAGATATTAAAGCTGTCAATGGTGGGACTCCAGAGTATACGATTCGCACAGTATTAACAAAGAATAATAGTAATTTAACAAGCATTTTATCAGATCCTGTTCCGATTGATGAATCTGCGAAGCATCCACGAGGTGCCTGGACGAGCTCTACTATTCTAGCAGATATTCCTGCTTATACAGTAGATTCACCAGAAGTAGGTTATAACATTTCAAATGGTAGTACAGACCATTTTTTAACAACAGAAAATTCACTTTCAAAAATCAATGGTGCAATAGGGAATCCTGGTCATTTCGGAATGAACTACAAGGTGTCGATTCCACTTGTTAATCAAACTGGAACAACCAAAACGATCAAGCTTAAATTAGCTGGTCGGGGCGGCATATACAGTGGTGCAGTAAAGGTCAATGGCAAAGTGTATCTAGTGCCTACATTGAGAGTAGGGACAGAGTATGTTGAATTACCGGATTACGTGATGCAGGGTTCATCAGAAAAGCTTGAGTTAGAATTCATGCATGCAGGCGGAGTAAATCTTCCAGTAGCTATTTATGTAGGAACAAAATAAATGAAGTCCCTGGCACGAATGTGTTTCACAACATGACTTCGTGCCATACTTTTTGATTAGGAGTGAAGAAATTGGCAAAAAAACTAGTAACAATTGTTGTAGTATTTTTCGTTTTAATGCTATCAGTAATCCCAAGTTATGCAAATGCAGCCGTTTTTGATAATAAAATAAAAGAAGAAAAGAAAGAAGTATCGCCACAAGTAACTCACATACAGCAAACCTATAGTTCTAATAATATTCGTGAGTTTGTAAATGTTTTAGATGTTAATTTAAATAATACATATACAAAACTTGAAGTCGGTGTACCGAAACCTATTAACTCACTTCAAACAACGACGAATATGGCAAAACAAAACACATATGATGGACATCGTGTTGTTGGGGCTGTCAATGCTTCATATTTCTTAGGAAATGGCATGCCCGCCAACTTGTTAGCGGAAAAGAATGAAATTATTAACTACGGTATTTTGGGAGATACATTTGAAAGTCCAACACAAAAGCCTGTTGCTTTTGGTCTATCAAAAACAGGGAAGGCGATAGCAGACTATTATTCTACTAATCTATCCTTTGAAGTAAATGGTAAAAGTTATCCGATTGATCTTATTAATAGTGAAAGAAAGACGGATAAAACAGTATTATACACACCTGATAAAAAAACAACAGGGTCAAATAATTGGGGCGTAGAAATTGTTGTCTCAAATGCTAGTCAAGATATGAAAGTATTACATTTCGGAGATCGTCTCTCAGGGACGGTTTCAAAGGTAACGGCGTACGGTGCAGAAGGGAATTCAACAGTACCTTCAGATGGCTTTGTTATTTCGGTACAAAATAAAGAGCTGGCAACTGAACTAAGCCAAATTGCTGCAGGTACAAACATTGACGTGAATCTATCTATTGATGAAAAATGGATGGATGCTCAATTTATTTTAGCTGCAGGGCCTATGTTAGTGAATAATGGTAAGATAGACATTTCTATGCCAACGAATTCTTCATTTGCATCAGCTCGCAGTCCTCGTACTGCGGTGGCAGTAGATGCTACTGGTACAAAAGTATTTGTTGTTACAGTAGATGGTAGATTAACTGGTCATAGTAATGGTGTTAATTTAACAGAGTTAGCTTCGTATTTAATCTCAATGGGGGCTACTTCGGCCATCAACCTTGATGGAGGCGGCTCGACAGCGATGGTTGTTCGAAATCCAGGCGGCTATTTTGCGAACCTTGTGAACGTCCCTTCAGATGGTGGTGAGCGTCGGGTATCAGCCATTTTACAGGTTGTCAATACAGCGCCACCAGGCAAAGCAAAATCCATTACGATAAACAATGTGAACGAAGTTATGAAAGGTTCATCTGTTGACATGAAAGTGACTAGTGCCTACGATGAATACCTAAATCCTATCACAATCAACCCATCTAAGATGAACTGGACGGTTGAAGGCAATATCGGTAAGATGGACGGTGCAACCTTTACAGCTACGCAAAAAGGGGAAGGCAAAATTATCGGTGAGTATGATGGTGTGAGAACGTCCACAACTGTGAAAGTTGTTGATCTAGCACAAGAAAAACCTATTTTACTAGATAGCTTTGATAATGCTTCATCATGGTCAGTGGAAGTTGCAAAAGCAAATGCTTCCATCACAAATGCTAAAGATTATGCTAGACAGGGAACTGCTAGTTTAAAGTTAAATTATGATTTTACTACTTCAGGAACAGATACGAAAGCAGCTTATATGGTAGCTAAAACACCGATACCTATTACTGGAAAACCAAATAACATAGGCGTTTGGGTGTTTGGAGATGCTGGAAAGCAGTGGCTTCGAGGGGTGCTTGTAGATGGTTCAGGAGCAAAGCAGACAATTGATTTCACTAGCCAGGGTGGTATGGACTGGAATGGTTGGAAGTATGTCACAGCGAATATCCCGAATGATGTTACACTACCATTGAAATTCGAACGACTATACGTTGCACAGCCTACAGCCTCTCTTCAAAAGAAAGGACAACTATATTTCGATCAATTACAGGCTGTGTATCAAGACAACCATGAGGAATTAGTCTATACAGATGTAACGAAAGGTCATTGGGCTTTTTCAGATATCCAAAGTTTGAATAATAACTCCCTTATTAAAGGATACTCGAATGGAACATTTAAACCAGAAGCATCCATTACGCGTGCAGAGGCAGCTACTATTATTGCAAGGGCTCTCAATTTAACAACAACGAAGGATTCAAGCTTTAAAGATGTCAGCAAGGACCATTATGCATACAGTGCCATTGCTGCAGTTGAGCAAGCTGGAATTATTAAAGGACAAGAAGTAGGGAAGTTCAATCCTAACGGACAGCTTTCACGTGCTGAAATGTCAGCGATTTTAACAAGAGCTTATAAATTAACAGGCACAAGTAAAGTAAACTTTACAGATGTTAAATCGACGCATTGGGCGTATAGCGATATCCAAGCGCTTGTAGCAAATAACTTAACAAGCGGCTTCCCAGATAATACATTCAGACCAGACACACAAATTACGCGTGCACAATTCTCAAGCTTCTTGAATAGATGCTTAGCATTAAAATAATAAAAACACTTCAAACAAAACCCTGTAGGATTGAAACTACAGGGTTTTGTTATATAGTTTCGTGTGTGAATCTTTTATTGCTCTTTGGCAGGTGGATGTCGATAAAAATAAAAAGTTGGTTGATAAAACGAAAAAGTTAGTAGATAAAAATAAAAAGTTGGGAGATAAAACATAAAAGTGTTCCGACAAAGCATAAAAGTTGGATAACATTTTGTTAAAACGTATGTCATGTAGAGTAGTTGATTGGAGTGAAGACTGGACGCCCCCAGGAAGCTCTGCTCTGTGCGAAAGCGTAGCGACAGCAACAAAGCGCCCAGTCGGAACGGAAATCAACCTCTACTTTTGCGGAAAAGTCATACTTTATTTAATAAGTCACTATTTCGTTTTATCATCACAAATGAAAAAATCCGCATAGATTTCTGTGAGAAGAGCAAGCCGTTGCTGCTCTTATATTGCTCACAGAAATTGAAGCGGATTTTTACATCTTAGAAGATATGAAACTGGTTGTATGTTAAAAAACAATATATTTAATATAGTGTTTCCAATCTAAGTCCTTGAAATGTTTCCATTGGATTTTCTCGACAGGCATTGTACGGAAAGAATAGGCTGAAAGATTACGTTCTTTATCGGATATCATAGGTGTTCCTTCATCTAAATTGTCAGTAAAAATAGCTGACTGTGCAGTTTTAAAGTCAACATGAATATCCTTTAGCTCAATTTTTCCATCCTGTCCAACGATGTATAATTTTTTACCTTTCTTTTTAGTAGCATGCACCCACGATTTATCTACTTTGTAAGAATCAGATGCTTCGTTGACAATAATGGAGGCTTTGCCGGTTGTCGAAAATGGAATGTCCTCCATTGCATCATCTTGTTGCAATACTACTTCATAATTCGTTGGTTGAGGTAAGGCTGTTGTTTTTGCAAGTTCTTTACCCCAAATAGAAGAATCATTTGAAGCAATCATTTGTTTTTCTAGTACAGTGCCAGATAAGGAATCTTTCAAATGTTTTACTTTAAAATCAACCGTTTGTCCTTCCGACACTTTTTGCCATTCATCCTCTGATAAATAGGCAAGCATCGTTTTTTCAGTAGAATAGATTTCAAATGTGACTGTCCCAGCTTCCTCTTTAATAGCTGCAATAACACCGTCCACTGGGCTAACCACGCCTTGGCGAGATTGTATTTGTTCAATTTGTGCATCCATTAGCGCAATTTGACGATTTGTCTCGGCAATATGTCGATTCAAAAGGGCCACTGCTGCCGATGGTGAGCTTTGCTGTCCTAGCTCCAATTTTAATGTGACAGATAATGTGCCGTTTATTTGGTCCGTATTAACGGAACTTTTCGGATCAGACGAATCACCATAATCACTTTCTATTTGAGAGAGCGCATCTTCTAAATCACTTAGTTCGGTTTCATAGGCTGTACGTTCTGCCTCAAGTTTTGTTAACTCATTATCAACTTCTTCTGTTTCATAGGTAGCCAGTAAATCATTAGGTGTTACTTTTTGGCCACGCTTTACATTCACCGCTGATAAGCTTGTTGCATCGGCTGTGATCGTGTATGTTTCAGCTGGTGCAACAATTGTTTCCTTATTGACACGCTCTTTATTTGTACCTTTATAGGCTCTTTGAAATTCATCGATAAAGTAGGATCGTGTAATTTTGCTATCGTCTTTATAGACAAAATAAGCATTTACGCTGACTAATAGCATTGTCAACACGATGGCCAAGCTTGTCCAAGGTTTTGATTTGAAAAATGCCATTATCCTAACCCCCTAGTAATCCATTCTTTAATTGGTAAAACACTAATCATACCAACAAATAAGGCCATAAATAATTGTATGCCAATAATTTTTACTAATAATATTTTTCTACTCGCCTCTTCCTCCCATTTAGAAAGGAAAGTGAACTGCACAACTATTGTTAGCAAAGTTGCCACAGTCAATTGATTGAGCGTGAATAAGACGTAATCAGTATTCATCACCTGCACTGCAAGGGGTGCTAAAGAAAAGAAAGAAAAGAGTGTCGTATAGCCAGTTACGTAGAAAACAGCAAATAATATTGTTTTTTCGATTAATAAAAATGTGACAACATATAATTGAACCTTTTTAATCCATGTATAGGGAATGTCCGTTAAAAGATGTAAAAGGTAGGTAACACCGTAATAATGGAAGCAAAAATAGACAATAGCCCACAAAATAGCACCTAGCATCGAAAGTAAACGAGCCACGTAGTATTCATTATGTAAATCCATTGCGAACAATGTCGTTAAATTTTCAGTACCCATCCCCCAAAACTCACGTGCAGTGAATAACAGAATGAATAAGATGAAAACCGTCAACGAACGTTTTTTGTATCCAATAATCTCACCTTCTTCTACAATTTTAGTAAAGTAGGTTGGATTTTTTAAGCTATGCCAAAATTTATAATGGTAAAACATATACAGCTCCCTTTCTTCAAAAATAGTAAATATCAAAGTTGTAGTATACACCTTGTTAAACGATATTGACATATAAAAATAGCTGATTTTCCCCAATATTTCTGTGAAAAAACACTTTATGAAACTACATGTCGAATGATGAAAAACTTCATATAAAACTATTGTATAGTATAATTGAAAAAACTTCCTGTATTTCTAGCTAGTAATTATGAAAAATTACTTTTGATGCTCTTAATATTGTAAATAATGGCTTGAAATCATATGAATTACACCGATACTAAAGTAATGATTCGAAATGAAAATGAACACAAGCATTTTCCTATACATAAAAAATGAAAAGGGTGGTTCGATTGAATCGAAAATTGACGGCAGGAGTCATAACGAGTCTATTACTAGTGCCTACGACTATAGCGAATGCGCAAGAAAATGATGCACAGTCTCGCGTATCACAAACAGAGCAAGTTACCAACTTTAACGGGGTAGCTGCCGCAACGACAAAAGAACAAACGATAGCACAATTTGCCAAGCTTTCAGAGAATTCGACAGCAGATGAAATGGTTATTGCAAAAGGTGATGTGGCAAATCTAAGTACGACAGATTTTAATAGTGAGGAAATCGCATTTATTCAAGCGAAGTATGACTATGTTGTCGAGCAACGCCAACTTCTAAGCAAAGTAAAAGAAATCGGGACGAGCATTAATGGAGTATCTTATACAAGTAAGACATTTATAGATGATGTTGCAACTGTAGAAAATGAATATGTTAAATTTTTAGGCAGTGAATCAGAAACAAATTCATATCTAGGTGTTCAAAAAAAATTCGCAACAGCTGTCAACTTAGCACTTTCAAATGGAGCTAGTAGTATTGCTTCGACTATTCGTGGCACATCTTTACAATATGGCTATGATGAGGCTGCACGCAATGCCTACTTTAAAACAAAAGGAGCAGATATTGCGAAGCTGCCTACATTAACGGCAGATGCAGCTGCGGTATTACCAGCCACTAAAGAACTAGAGGGTTTAGTAACTGTATTAAATCAAAATCCAAATGACTATGCAGCTATTTCAACAGCGTTGGAAAAAGTTACGACAGCTTATAATGCACTAACAGCGAATCAAAAGAAAGTGGTCGTAGCCCATAATCCAAATAACGATTCTGTAACACCTTATAAAAAGTATACGGATGCCTTATCAAATTTATCTTCGGCTAATAAAGCAGTGCAAAGCGTGGAAAAATTAGTCGATGGCTTAGATCCTAAATCTTCTACTTTTGAAAGCAAAACATTTGCTGCCCAGGCTGCTTACGACAAGCTTGGCGACAACGAAAAAGGACTAGTGAAAAATAAAAGTAGACTAGAGCTATTGTTTTCATTCGCTGATGTATCGAAACAAGTAAATGCACTAAATTCATCTATGAAGGATTACAAAGCACAAATAGTGGAGTTACAAACTAAAGTTGATGCATTAAATGCTGGGAATAGTAGCGATACAGCAGCGCTAAATGAAATTAAAGACAAGCTTAAGAGCAAATTAAATGCTCTTGAGAATGAAGAAGCAACAGTAGCAGCCGTTATTAGTCAAATTGATAAATTAAGTACGTCTAATAATCTAGTAGTTGATATGCTAAAAGCACGCTCCGACTATAATGCACTTCCATCAGCAGCTAAAAGTCGTGTGACAAACATTAAAATCCTAACAGATTTAGAGAAAACTCATAAGGCAGTCGTCAATGTTATTGATCAATTTGAAAAGTTAGATCCAACATCTAAAAGCTATATTTCAAAGGCGAAATCTGCTTATACAGCTTACGCAAAGCTGGACGACACAAAACAAGGGTATGTCAGAAATCATAAGGATTTAAAAGATAAGGTCGCTGTAACAGAAGTGATTGTGCAAATAAATGCTTTAAATCCATCCCAAAAGACGTATAAAGACAATGTGGCGAAAGCAAATGACGCGTTTAATAAATTAACTGATGCCCTTAAATCTCAGGTAGTCAATAGTGGTGAATTAACAAAAGCACAGGGCTATATCGATACAGCTAAGGTATTTGATGATCGTGTCTTAGCATTAGCGAATGAACATCCAGATACTTTTGTGGCGAAGGTAGCTGCATTATCTGCAGAGTACAAAACAATGGATAAAAATGCGAAGAAACTAGTGGAGCAGGCAAAAGCCTTAACCAACTACGAAAAAAATAATAAAGCTGTTATTAAGGTTATTCAAATGATCGATGCCTTAAATCCAACAAGTAAGGATTATACGAAAAAAGTACTCGCTGCGCGTAAGGCTTATAATGCACTGGATGCAGTATCGCAAAAACGTGTAACGAACTATGCGAATCTTACTGCTGTTGAAGATGTGGCTTCATTGATTGGCCTCATTGCAACATTAAAGCCATCAAGCAAGACATTCTACCAAGATATGAAAACAGCTCGTGAGATATATGATGCATTACCTCAAGAGAAGCAACGAGTGATCATTAATTATGATGCACTTGTAGCGGCAGAAAATGAGCAAGGAGTAGCGCATAAGGTTGTTGAGCTTATTGATTTAACTAAAGAACAGGATGCAGACTATTTAACAAAGCTTATGAATGCACGTGTTGCGTATGATGGGCTAACTGCTAATCAAAAGAAATTAGTGACAAATATTAAAGATTTGACAGAACGTGAAAAAGTGGTAAAACCTATTTTAAATGTGATGGTGCAAATTAATAACTTGGATCCAGAATCAAATAATTTTGTCAGCAAGGTCAATTCTGCGCGTAAGGCGTATGATAATTTAAATAAAGATCAGAAAAAATATGTCAATAATATTGATATTCTACAAAACTATGAGCCACTATCAAAGGTTATTGAATTAATTAGTAAACTGAAATCTTCAAGTAGTACATATCTTGAGGATACATCTCGTGCACGTTCGCTTTATGATGCGCTAGCGGCAGATATGAAGCAATACGTAACAAACTATCACTTATTACAAGCAGCAGAAACAAGCATTTTAGGTGCTGAAAATGTTATGCAGATGATTAATGATTTACCGTCTGTAGATCCGAAGCAGTATGTAAAACGTATTCAGGAAATTCGTGCGGCTTATAACGCTTTACCAAAGGATCAACAAAGAGCAGTACAAAATTACAAAGTGTTACAAGATCAAGAGAAGCTTCTGAAGCCTGTCATTAGTGTTGTGGAGGATATTGATAGACTGCTTACTGCCAAAGACATGAATAGTCAATATCAAAAGATCTTAAAAGCCTATGATAAGCTAAATGCTGAACAAAGACGATACGTCTATAATGACGACCTATTATTATCATTAGATAGCGTAATAAAAGTATATAAAAACATTGCTAGTTTAAATCCAAAGGACAAGTTTTACTTTGGTATGGTTGAAGCAGTACGAAAAGAGTACGATAGCTTAAATACGACAGATAAGCAAAGGATTACTAATTATTCGATCTTGTTAGAAGCGGAGAAAAGTATGGCCGATGTAAAGAAAGTCGTTGAATTAATTGCTGGCCTCTCACCAACCTCTTCAACGTATTTAGAGGATGTAGCGAATGCAGTCGCAGCTTATAAAGCTTTAGATTCAAAATTAAAAGGGCAAGTCATCAATGAGGATGTATTAAAGAAAGCTGAAAAGGATGCAGAGGCTGTTCGAAAAGTAGTTGAAGCTATTGCTGTTATTGATCCAGACAACACGTCATTTGAGAAAAAGGTGTTAGCCGCTCAAAAACTTTATAACTCACTTACGCTGGAGCAGCAGGATTTAGTATATAACTATCGCATTCTAGAAGAATATCTAAAAATGATTTAATTCTTTCAGCGTGTTTTATGTAGCGACAGCTACATTTATGCAGAGGCATAATTGATTAGTATTAGATAGAAGGAGTTTTCCCAATGCATATTTTTGGGAAACTCCTTCTATACTATATAAAACAAATCTATAAAGTTATAGCCTATGAAATTCCCAAAAAAAGTGAAACTTTATCAATGAAGAAATCGTATGTAATAGGGAGTATTATTACAATGTTTGAGTGTTCATTTATACAATAGAAATATAGGAGGTAGCCATGTTTAAAAGGGTGATAAGTATATTGGTACTTTCAATTGTTTTACAAGCTACAACTATTGGAAATTTATCTGGGATTAGTAAGGTAGACGCGGCATCCTCCAAAGCTGTTGATGTGTCTAGTTCATACTGGGCAAGTTCGTCGATTCAACATATGCTATCGAAGCAATATATGACTACATACACAGACAATACATTTAAGCCTGAGCAAGCTATTACAAGGGCAGAGGCTGCATCTGCAATTGCTCGGTCTATTCAAACAAACTTAGATACTTCGATTTCATTACACTTTAAAGATGTTTCTACTTCACATCCATATTACAAGGAAATTCGGAAACTTGTAGAATTAGGCGTTATACAAAATAGTGATGCCTTTCATCCAAATGAGCCTTTAAAGCGTATGGAAGTTGCAAAAATGCTAGCACTAGCTTATCAGTTTAAAGTGGATGATAAAAATAAAAGTAAATTTGACGATGTTAAACGAACACACTGGGCAAAAGACTTTATCGAATCACTAACAGACATAGGAATTATTGGCGGAATAGATTCCAAGCATTTTGCACCTGATAAATTAGTGACACGGGCACAATTAGCAGTTTTTGTTGAGCGTAGCATAAATTTTCAGCAAAAAATAAAGCAGCTTGACGTAGCTTATGATTATTTATCAAAGGATTATATACCAACACTAAATCTTTCGACAGCTTGGTCAAAAGAGGTCATTCGGTTAATCAATGAGGAAAGAGAAAAGAATAACCTAGCGCCTGTTGTCTATGATTCTAAACTGACACAAGTCGCTATTATCAAAGCGCAGGACATGGTTAAACGTAATTATTTTGAGCATGTTTCCCCTTATTATGGCGCCCCTTGGGATTTAGCGACGTTGTTTGATTATTCCTACACGAGCTTTGGGGAGAATATTGCAAGATATTTCAAATCGCCCGAAGCAGTTGTAAAAGCTTGGATGCTTTCTCCTGATCATCGAGATAATATTATGAAGGAGCATTATACAAATACAGGTGTTGCAATTTCACAGGATAGCAAAGGAAATTATTATTGGGTTCAAATGTTTTCGAGTCAATAATTGGTTATGTAACAAAGAGTTGCTAATATTACATTTGTGTTACGGATGTTAGAAATAGCCAATAAATTTTACCATTTTTAACGCTGATTATGCCAAGAAACGTTGGTATATCAGCGTTTTTATTTATTTTGAAATCGTTACACAATTGAAAAATTAAAATACCACCTTTTATGATAGTCTATTTATAGGCAAAAAAGTTTAGAGGGGGTATAACAAAAGTATGAATAAAAAATGGTTATTACCGATTTTTGCATCTTTCATGTTATTTTCAACAACTCATATAGATTCAGCTGAAGCAGCGACTAAATCGGAAGTCACTGAAACAGCTTCTCAATATTTAGGTACTCCATATAAATACGGTGGGACAACAACAAGCGGTTTTGATTGCTCTGGCTTTACTTCTAAAGTATTTGCAGATTTAGGCATCACATTAAACCGTACGTCAGGCGGACAATACCAACAAGGAACAGCAGTTGCTAAAAGTGATCTTCAAGTAGGAGATTTACTATTTTTCAATACAAGTGGTAGTGGTATTTCACATGTATCTATATACATAGGTGACGGTAAAATGATCCACTCACAAACTAATCAAGGTGTTAGTTATTCGAATGTAAACGATCCATATTATTGGGGTTCTCGTTACGTAGGTGCTAAACGTGTTGCTACATTTGATGAGGAACAACAAGCTGAAGTAAAGCAAGCAGCAATTGATTTTACAGTATATGCTTCACGTGCGGAAGTTGCTGCACAAATTGCGAAAGCTTTAAACTTAGATACATCTGACAAAAATAGTGGTTTTATCGATGTAAAACCAACACATGAGCGTGCAGGTGCTATTGCAGCTGTTGCAAAATTAGGTATCTTTGAAGGCGATGCTGATGGTAAATTTAATCCGTCATCACCAATTACACGTGCACAAATTTCTAAAGTATTAGTGTTAGCTTTCGGACTTGAGAATGATAGTCAAGAAGTAACATTTAGTGATGTACCAAAAGATAGCTGGGCTAATCAATATATTTCTATCCTTGCATCTAACGGTGTTACAAATGGAGATGGCAATGGCCACTTTGGTATGGATGAATTATTAAAAATCAAAGAACTAAAGGTGTTTATTGAAAGATTACAACAATAACTTTAGATATATTTTCCTTGATTGCAAGAAAAGATCTTTTAAATAGCTTATAATTAGAGGAGAGTTTGCAATTGCAAGCTCTTCTATTTTTATGATAATTTCAAGAAAAAGGATGTGATTGGAAAAAGAGGCTTGAACAGTGCTAATGTATGATGATTTGTTTAGTTAATTTTGTTAAAATGAATACGTTAAGAGAACAGGAAGGGAGGAAATAAGACATTGAACTTTAAAAAAATTAGTCTTATTTTGTGCGTCTTATTAATTTCAGCTTCTATGTTTACTATACATAGTGAAAGTGCAATGGCAGATACAAATATAACATTTACAGATATCTCCAAAAATCACGAAGCTTATGAAGAAATTAATTATTTAGTAAATTTAGGTGTTATTCAAGGGTATTTTGTAAATGGGAAAAGAGTTTTTGGCCCAAATGACTCTGTAACAAGAGAACAAGTGGCTAAAATGGTTGTCGTTGCCTCAGGGAACAAACCATTAGTCGTAAACAAATCTAGTTTTTCAGATGTAACAGCAGGTACTGAAATGTCCGGCTATATCGAACGTGCCATACAATTAGGATTCTTTTCAACGAATACACAAGGCAAGTTCTTACCAAAAAAGCCTATAACTCGTGATGAAATGAGTTATGTATTAACAAAGGCATTTAACTTGGACACAAGTGAATATGAAAATATAGATTCACCATTTGCTGACGTAAGTATTACACACCCTTACGTTAAATATGTAAATACAATTTACTATAACGGTATCACAAATGGAACTGGTGATAAGTACTTACCAAACAATACCGTTACACGTGCACATTTTTCATTATTTGTAGCACGTGCAAAAAATGAAAAATATCGTTTAGAGCTACCTGTTAAAGGGACATCTGTACCTGACACAAAAGAGGTTATAGGACTTGTCCAAGTGACGACAGATGGTCTAAATATCCGCAAAACGAAGGATAGTTCTTCAGATGCTAACATTGTTGGCAAAGTCAATAAAGGCGGAAAACTATCAGTATATCAAGTTGAGGACAAATGGCTGAAGGTATCATATAAAGGTGCATATGCTTATATTTTTAAAGATTATGCACAATTTTTAGATGCAGATGGCAATGAATTAGGGAATGTCGAAAAAGAAGTGACAACTAAAGGCGCTATTAACTTATATGTTAAAGCAACCTCGTCGTCAAAAGTTATTTCAACTATTAAAGGTAATGAAAAATTACCAGTTTACAAAACTGTTGGTGGTTATTATTTAACGCAAGTAAATGGTTTACCAGGTTATATTGTAGCGAACAGCACAACAGATACAGAAGCGCAACCAGATCCAGATCCAAATCCAACACCGACTCCACCTACAGCCTCAGGAGATGTTTTAGGACGAGCTACTGTTGGAAACCTTAATGTCCGTAGTGAAGCAAATACAACTTCTTCCGTGTTATTTAAACTTAACAAGGGAGACTCTGTTAAAGTTAACGAAATTAAAGGTTATTGGGCAAATGTAGAATATAATGGTAAAACTGGTTATGTTCATAAATCCTATTTAAAATTATTAAATCAAAATGGCAAACCGTTGCAAAATCGTATTATTATCCTAGATCCAGGCCATGGTGGTAAGGATCCAGGCACGGTATTAGGTTCTAACTCTGAAAAGAACATTACATTAAAAGTGAGTACACTTGTTAAGCAAAAGCTTGAAAATGCTGGCGCAAAAGTATACATGACTCGTACAGGTGATACGTATCCTAGCTTACAAGATCGAGTAGACTTTACGAGTGCAAACTATGGTGAAATTTTCGTGAGTGTGCATGTAAACTCTGCTGCTAATACTTCCGCACAGGGTACTGAAACATATTATGCTATTTCAACAGGAGATATGTATCAGGAAGATATTGATTTAGCCACATTTGTAAATAATCAAATTGTAAACAATTTAAATATGAAAAATCGTGGCGTTAAAGAACAGCAATACTACGTAATTCGTAATATGATCATTCCATCGATTTTAGTGGAACTTGGCTTTTTAACAAATGATGAAGATCGCAATAAAATGACAAATGATCAATACGTAAATTTATTTGCAGATTCTATTTATAATGGAATTTTGCAATACTACAAAAAACAATAATTGATAAACAGAGAAACTGTCCCAAAGGTGATTAACTCACTTTTGGGGCAGTTTTTTATTGTTGAGGAAATAGAAAGAGAGCCAACAGGATAAGGGCGTGCAATGAAGGTAGTTTTTATCATCTATTTAAAGAATGATTCAATTTGCCATCGGTTTCGATACAGATCACGGATTTCCTGCACATTCATTTTCATATATCGAAGAAAAAGGCTGTCCCGAAAATAATCGGAGACAGCCTCTAATTGCTACTTCACGGTATTAATGATTTTAACATAGTCTTTACTGATGTAGGCTGAATCCGGGTGGATTTTATCAGAAATTACCTGATACCAACCATTAGCATCTGTTCCGGTTACAATAATTGGCATTCCACTTTTGTTAAATGTGAAAAGCGGACTTTGACTTGTTGATGCATCTGGACGAACATTTAGGCCAGTTGTTGTCGTAATGCCAATTTTGTATGGATTTTTTGCATCTTTAGAGCCTAATGCTTTTTCGGCACGGTAGTAGTGTCCGGCAATTTTAGCACCCCAAAATGGATCAGATGCATACTTAACGTTAAAACCGACTTCCTTAGAGCCAACCACTGCACCATTCGTGTAGGGACCACCTGGTGTAATGTAATTTGGCTGCAAGAACTTTTCAACAAGTTCATTAATATTGGCTGCTACACTATCAAACTTTTTATTTAGTGGATTCGTGTCATACACATATAAACCAAATAAGTTGTTGTAGTTTTGAGCATGGTCACTCATACCATATGCACTCTCATGCTGGGCAAGCGATAAAATAAGCATGGCATTAATGTGAGAATTTTCTTCTACGTCTTTTAATACTTTCCCTAGACCGATTAACTTACTTTTCTTTGTTGCATCCTTATAAACACTAGCCCCTGAACTTTCAACCTCAGCTAACTTTTGCAAAATGTAGTTATCCAATTCCGCTGCTGTATATTGAGTTTTCGCACGTGCAGGTAAAAATTGATAATAATTATAGGCTTCACCTTTCGAAGAGCCACTAGCATTTGTGAAATTAATGCCATTCCAGCTAAAGTATTTTTCGCCTTGCTTCATGAAGTCTGGCGCTTTTCCATACACATAGCTAGATGAATATTTGTTTGATTTATAATCATATAAAGTATGTTTAATCTCACCATTCTCGTTTGTATAGTAAGAACGACCCTTACTTAAAGCAGATGGGATTAATGTGACATCGGCATGTTTTAAATACCCAACATGACCTGCTAAACGAACTTTTACTTGTGTCGCATCACTACTTAAATACTCCATTTCTGTATTAGCAGCAACAGCGATTTGGTCTTTAATTGTTTCAGATTTAAGTGCTACATAATTATTGGTTACAACATAACCTGATGACATTTTCATAATCTTATCATTTAGCGTAATGACAAGTGTATTTTTTGACAAAGCTTTTTCAGCAGCGTCAAAGCTAGAGAAGGCTTGGTCACCAACAAGATTACCATTTGAAATCTCTTTGACGATGAACTTAGTAGAGTTGCCATTACCATTTTCACCGTCTGTATTGCCATTGTTGCCGTTGTTCCCTGTATTGCCATTGTTACCATTGTTGCCGTTGTTCCCTGTATTGCCATTGTTACCATTGTTGCCGTTGTTCCCTGTATTGCCGTTGTTCCCTGTATTGCCGTTATTGCCATTATTTCCGTTGTTGCCGTTGTTCCCTGTATTGCCGTTATTGCCATTATTTCCGTTGTTACCATTATTACTAGAATTACCACCATTATTTTTAACATCGTCAGCTAGAAGTATCAAGCGTAGTACAAATGTAGATGCCTCGCCAATTGTGGCGTTATCTTTTGGTAAAAATAAACCATTGGAGCTACCTTTAATAAGCCCTAATTGTGCTCCGATAGCAATGTCTTGGCGGAAGTCTTTAAAAATAGCTGCATTATCCTTAAAAGTAATGGATGATGTACCTTTAGGGATCTTTAGATAATCAACAGCTCTAATTAGCATAACTGCCATATGCTCTCTTGAAATACGTGCATCTGGTTTAAATGAACCATCCGTATAACCTGTGATAATACCAGCAGTAGCAGCAAGCTTAATATCTTTTGCAAATAAATATGTATCTGGGACATCTGTGAAAGTAATATTATCTTTTTTCTCAAGGTTTAAAGCCTTTGCTATGTAAGTAGCAAATTCACCGCGTGTGACAGTGTCATTTGGACGATAGCTTCCATTTGCATCTTGCATTAATGCATCTTTGGAAATTAAATAGCGTAGCCCACTTTCATGCATATGTCCTGAGAGCTCATCAGCATATGCCATGTTGGGTTGCCAAATGAGCAAGCTAACAAGTGCCATTAACACCGTTATCATTGATAGTTTTTTCATATTTTTTTACCCTCCTAAGCTTCTATTATTTTACCAAAGTTGGAGATTTAAGATAAGGGTCAAATGTTAGAATTAACATAAAATATACCAACATAAATTTACCATTAACTATACTTTTGAGCTATGTTTATGGAAATCGATAGAGACTTTATAAAACAAATGTTGAAGGCGCGTAAAGAATCCATGTTTGCGATGACAAATAATTGCTGCTACTTTGAAAAATATGTCTGCACGAATAGAAAAAACCTCTCACCGATATTAAGTCACGAAAGGCTGATATGCTCCCCTTTAGGTAGACAGATTAAAAAATAAAAATCTGTTTATCTAGGGGGGCATTTTTTTATGGCTCGAAGTAACCACTCAAAAGATGAAAAATTAGCAGTTCTAAGACTTCTTTACAAAGGACAAAAGACAATTTCAGA